>DATKLQ010000105.1:0-4147 GCA_035542335.1 Ignavibacteriaceae bacterium
ATATTTTTTCCGGCTTCCGCAGCTTTTATAACCTGGGCATAGTGATCTGCATTTGCACTTGAAATGTAAACCGCATCAATATCCGATTTTAAAAACTGATCATAGCTGCTGTAGAATTCCGGGATACCGAATTTTTCCGCAATCTGCTTAGCTCTCTCGTTAGAATTACTGAATACGGATTGGACCGTGCTTCTTCTCATCATGGCGACAGCAGGAATGAACGAATTTTCGGCGAAGCGCCCAAGGCCTGCGGCTCCCCATTTTAATTTTGATTTAGACATAGAGAGGTGCTTCTCATTTAATATTATCCAGTTTCAGAAAAGAGTGAAGCGCATAGAACATAGCATAATCTTTTTAATTTTCATTATATTTTTCCGGCATTTTGAAAGACGCAACTGTTTATGCAATTTGCCTGAAAAGCTTCAGTCTTTCCATCAATTTTTTTATCGGTTTGGAATTCTGCATTATATAGAAATGCACAGCAGGGACGCCTTTATTAAACAATTCTTCCACCTGTTTTGCCGCCCATTCCACACCGATATCCATTACATGTTCAGGTTTTGCTTCCGTGACCTCATCAACTAGTGCATCCGGAAGACTTACATAAAAATTTTTCGGGATAGTGATCAAATGTGACTTGTTAGTAATTATTTTCAGTCCGGGAATTATTGGAGCAGCTATTCCTTCTTTCCTGCACAGGTCTATGTAATCGAAATAGCATTTATTATCATAGCACATTTGAGTTACAATATATTCGGCTCCCGCATTAATTTTTTCTTTAACATTCCTGATATCGGTTTTCAGGTTGGGGGCCTCAAAATGTTTTTCCGGGTAGCCAGCCGCCCCTATGCAGAAGTCTGTAGGTTTTGCATCAAGAAGGTTAGCTTCAAGGTATTTCCCGTTATTCATATTAACAATCTGCTTTACCAGGTCGCTTGCATACCTGTTAATGGTTCTACCCTCCGGGACAGGCTTATCATACCCCAAATCGTCTCCGCGTATCGCAAGCACATTTTCTATTCCCAGGTAATTTAATTCAATTAAGAAATCTTCCGTTTCTTCCCTCGTAAATCCTTTAGTAAGAATATGCGGCACTGCATCAATGTTGTATTTATGCTGGATCAATGCGCAGATGCCGAGTGTTCCCGGCCTCTTTCTTTTAACCTTCTTCTTTATCCCTTCCGGCGTTTCATCATAAAAAACTTCGGCGGAATGGCTGGTAATATCAATGAACGGAGGATGGTATTTAATAATATCATCGAGGACAGCCATCAAATCTTTTATATCCCCTCCTCTTTTAGGAGGAATGATTTCAAAACTGATTAACGGTTCGCTCGCTTTTTGTAAATGTTCGATTACTTTCATTTCTTATTCTTAAATTTTTTCCATGCAAATTTAATATATATTGTTAAAACTACATAAGCGCAAAAGATGACAGCATGCGAGCGGTTTATTTTTGCGGAAGGCAATTGCTCAATTTATAGCGCCTGTTCACCGCATCGGATTTAAAACAAATTTATCCGGGTTTCTTCTAATCGAACCCTCATCCGTTCTAATAGTTATATAATCGCCTCTTATCCACATTCCAAACATATCTCTGAAGTGATCGCTCATAAGATTGCCTGATTGGCCGGTGCTTAATATCATGTAGAATTCCTCAGGCTTTGAGAAATCAAAAATATACCTCATCGCAGGTCCGACATTATTTTCAAAAGATTCGGTGTTGAACCTGGGGAATCCTTGTATCCCCTTCATAAAAGGATATTCCGTATTGAAAACGGTTGTTCCATCGCCCCCGATGCCGGTAGGGCCGATGTTTATATAGTTATCAAGAATCCGTGAAACTCCGCCGAAGGCATGCTTCATTACGACTTTATGAAGCTTACCCCATTGCCATGCAGCCGGATCTTTTCCAAACTTATTTTCGAGATCAGATAAAGCTTCCACAAAACTTTTTCGGATAATATCGTTCCTGCCTTCCAATTGCCTTGTATTAATGTTATCAAACCATGCCGACGTCGAGTCATTAAGAGTTTTCATAACGGTTCTATAGGGGACGTTTTCGACAAAAATAAACTCCTGAAACAGATCCTCTCCCATTTCATCCTTATAAATATCTTCCAATAAATGCTTGTAAAATAGGGCATAAATGGAGGGAACCTGGCTGAATTCATCCAATTTATAATCCCAATTCCTAAAAAAATCTAATGATACTTGAAGATTCCTGTCATTTATCTGCAGTCCTTGAAATGCATCAAGAATATATTTTACGATTTTTTCAGCATAGGGCGAGACAATATCCAACTGGTATTTTTTAAAATCGGAAGAAGAGTGTTTCGGCTTACTAGATAAAAGCTCTATTATTCTTTCAATCCTGGAAGAAGGTTCCCATAAATTTGAAATATGATATTTAAAGTTTTTTAAGGTTTTGTTGTTTGCAGAGGCAATGAAATTAGCTCCCGGATTTAATATGCTTGGTATTTCCGGAGCAGAAACATAACCTTTCCAATCGTGTTCATCGGTAGTACCGTCGTATACAAAACTTGTGCTCCCCGCTGTTCTAATCGGCAGCCTCCCGCCGAATAAATAACCTATATTTCCCTGTTTATCCGCATAAACAAAATTCTGTCCAGGTACAGAATAATTTTGAAAGGCAGATTTAAATTCATCCCAGTTTGATGCTCTGTTGATTTGATAGAATGAGAAAAGCTCATCGCTGAAATCATTCCCAATCCACCTCATGCTTAAAACTGATTTCTGCTGCAGGGATTCATTTGGATAAAAATACTTGTAAGGATGAATACCGGAAATTATCGGTCCCCTGTGTGTAAACTGTACTTCAATTTCAACATCGGATGAATCTTTTACTTTAATCTTTTCTTCAAGAATTTTTAAAGGAATCCATTTGCCGTTAAAGAAATAATTTTTTTTCGCCGAGTCCAATTTCTCGGCATAAAAATCTGCATCATCGAGCATAATATTTGTAACAGCCCAGGAGATATTATTATTTTTTCCAATCACAACCGCAGGAACTCCCGGAAGCGTAAATCCTTCAGCCTGCCACTTGCCTCCCCTAATAACTGCCGTAAACCATGTTCCCGGGGCAGTATAATGAAGGTGAGTATCATTGGCAATAATAGGATAGCCGCTTTCAGATAATTTCGCATTTATAACCCAATTATTAGAGCCCAGGTGATTTCCGTCCATACCCATGAATTTTCGAAACTCCCGGTCGGCCTTAATTATAGACATGCTGATCGGAGGATAGCTTTTAAGTTCGGGCGGAATAATTACAGGAGCATTCTCGGGATAATCGGGAATGATAGATTTAACTTTTTCCTCCCCAAGCTTCTGTATCAAATAAGTAAATGAAATATCCGTCCACCAGCTGATATTCAGTTCCCAGGCGAGCATTCTGGCAATAATTAAGCTATGTTCCGGCTTCCATTCGTAAGGATCATAATTCAGAACATCAAATTCGACAGGATATTTCCCTTTAGCATGGTGAATGTACAAATTCACCCCTTTTGAATAAGCTTGAAGTAATTTTAATCCCGCAGGATTAATTTTTTTTATATTCTGATCAACCGTTCTCTTAATACCTATAACCCTGAACATTTGATCAAAGGGAAGGGTTGCGCTGCCGAAAATTTCACTTAATCTTCCTTCGCCGGCACGGCGCATCATATCCATCTGAAAAAGTCTCTCCTGGGCATGGACATAACCGAGAGCAAAAGCAGCATCTTCTTCATTTGCGGCAAAAATATAAGGAACAGCCATACTGTCCCGGAAAATTTCGACTTTGCCGGCGATTCCCTCGGCGTCGGCTTCTCCTTTGTATTCCGGCAGCGATGAAATCAGCATTTGATAAAAAATGAAGCCTGCTATTATAAATACAATAATAAAAGTGACCAGGATTCCCAGGATTATTTTTAACCAGCGGGGCATAAATTAAATTGTTGTTGAATTCAAATATAAGAATAAAAATTTCCGTAAATAATAAAGGCATGATTGCATGATTGCATGATCGCATGCAGCCATGCATACCTGCAGTCATACAATAGTTCACGTCTATGCCTCGCTAAGGATGAATGACTGAAAGACAGCAAGATTGAAAAATTTAAAGAATTTAAAAATTTAAAGATTT
>DATKLQ010000106.1:0-7264 GCA_035542335.1 Ignavibacteriaceae bacterium
AAGCCGCCGTATTTACTGATGTAATCGGGTGGAGCAGAGTTTTTGGAACTGAACCTGTAGATTTGATAACAACCGGATTAAGACCTTCAATAAAATGTACATGGAATTTTGAAGTGCGTCCTGAGTTAGATTTTGATAAAATAAAAATTGAAGACTTTGATGCACTTGCAATCCCGGGCGGATTTGAAAAAGCCGGATTTTATGAAGATGCCTATGATGAAAGGTTTTAAATCTCATACGTGATTTTGATAAACATGGCAAAATTATTGCATCAGTTTGTGTAGCAGCTCTTCCTGTTGCAAAATCAGGCGCGCTAAAGAATAGAAACGCGACAACTTATGATTTGTTAGATGGATTAAGAAGAAAACAACTTGCTGATTTTGGTGCAAAAGTTCAGGATGAAAGTATTGTGATTGACAAAAACATTATAACATCAACGGGACCGGCAACGGCTGTTGATGTGGCGTTCACTTTATTGGAGATGCTTACGAACAAAGAAAATGTTAAAGCAGTGAAGAAGTACATGAGATTTGTTGACGAATAAACTTATAGGAATGACGACGTAGATCTAATCATATGTAATGTGATACTATGAGATGTATAGTACTTGATGCAATGGGAGTTATATTCAACGCAGGCGATGATATGGCTGAGTTGCTAATACCCTTCATCAAAGAATCAAATGAAAATATCAATGAGAAGGAAATTGAATCGGCTTATTTCGATGCGAGCATTGGGAAAATTGATCCAGGTGAATTTTGGAATAAGGTAGGATTGGATCCATCAGTTGAAAATGATTATTTAATGAGGCACTCTCTAGTACATGGAGCCAAAGAATTTTTAAAAAATGCTAAACGGATGAACATTCCGGTTTGGTGTCTATCAAACGATGTGGGTCGTTGGGCAAGAAAATTGCAGAAAATATTTTCCATTGAAAAATTATTTGCCGATTCGGTCATAAGCAGTGAAGTACAAATAAGAAAACCTAATTGTGCCATTTATCAGTATCTTCTTGATCATTCAGGGTTCTCACCAAACGAAATTTTGTTTGTCGATGACCGCAAAAAAAACGTTGATACGGCAATAGCAATGGGAATTCCATCTATTCAATTTTCTTTTGATCTTGGTTATGATGGTATAGAGAAAAAATATTTATTAGTGCCACCTGATCAGGATGAATATAACAATCTTCCAGATATTGTGTAGCTGCTTTACCCCTTGCTAAATCCGGAATATTAAAAAATAGAAGAGCGACAACATATGATTTATTAGATGGATTAAGGAGAAAACAGCTTGCTGAATTCGGTGCGTTTGTAAAGATGAAAGAATAGTAATTGATAAAAATATAATAACATCAACGGGACCATCAATGGCTGTTGATGTGGCATTTACCTTATTAGAAATGCTTACAGATAAAAAAAATGTAAATGCAGTAAAGAAGTATATGAGATTTGTTGACTAGGTAAAGTAAAAAAATTGATTGCATGCAGCGTTTAAAAAAATAAAAAAGCCGAAAACAATTCATTTTCGGCTTCTGTAGAACGTGTAGCGGGGGCCCGAAACAATAACTACAGAATTGGGTTTTCAGAAGAAAATCACATGTTTTTTAAAGTCAAATTGTGATTTTAAATGTGAGATTGAGAGAGACAGGATAACTTCGATGCTTTAATTTAATTGAAAAGAAGTTTTATAAGAAAAAAATGATAGGGCACATTTTTTCAAATCAATCAACTAAATTGGGCATCGTTCCCGTTTTTTATTTTTAATTGCAGAACTTTTTAAAATGTCTTTACTTCTATTTCCACGATTTAAAAATGAGATTGCTAAAATAAATATACTAAATAAGTTTCTTTAATGGTAAGGATTCACTAATTGGCATTTGGATCCCTTGCTTTTAATTTCTCTTCTTATGCTTGCCTAAGACCAAGTACTTCAAGTTCTATTTTGTAGGGGTAACCTTTATTAATTAAGTTTTAAACTTATCTAAAGCCATAGAGATCTGTTCATTTAATTTATCTATGATTATTCCCTGTTTAATTATCTTTCTTCTTATTTTCAATAAAAGATCCATATTTAACTCTCTTTTTAACAATTCCATATCAAGAACTAGAATTTGATAATCCTTATCTTTTTTAATATAGCTGTCTCTATCATAATTCTGATAATCCGCAAGGCTATGCTCAATAGCGTCTTCAATATCGTTGGAAATATCTTCATACAAAGTTCCATCATCAGCTTCAATTGGGAGTGATTGATAAAATTCCTCTCTATTAATTCTACCATCAAGTACTTGTTCAATTATCTCAATTAGTTTTTTATTTATTATATTCATTAAATTCCTCTCCACCATTTATCTATTTGATGCCATGGCCAATGGTGAACACCAAATAATTCTGAATCAAAATGAGGTAACATATAATCTGTACCTATCTTTTTCCCTCCAAGCCTTACATTGTGAAAATCAAATCGACCTAGATATCCAAAATCAAGCCCCATTCCCCCAGAGGGATAAAGATACCATCTGGTAATCAATGTTTGTGTAGCCCATGTCTCAAAAGCTTTCTCAGAAAAAAAGCCCAAATCAAAACCCCAATCATAAGCGTTCTTATCCGGAATTGTTTTCGCATATGCTACTACATGAAGAGGGTCTCCTTCGCTTAAAGCATTCCATTCATCTACACTCGCATTTGCTATCATAAACAAACCTTTCTCATTTCCCAACCCACTTAATAATTCCCACGTGGAATAAGCCCCTGATTTAACACCATCCCAACAACCATTCCAAAATGTTTTTTTTGATTGCGTTTTTTTATGACCTTTTGGTTTTTCACTAGGTCTATCAATCGATTTTTCAGCATTTTTTGCTAGTGCGTTTTGGTTCGTTTGATCACTTAGTCCAGCCAACATATTAAACATATCCTCGTCCACTTCGATACCATTAATTTGATAAGTCCAGAGGCCTTTTGGATCAATGATATTAACTGGATCATTTAAGACATAATTATATGGGCTAAGACCTGGGTACATTGCATCCAGCGAGTCCACCTGCAGCCACCTGCCAAGCCAGCTGTCATAATATCTTGTCCCAAAGTAATCGTAGCCTGTTTCTGCATCTCTTTTTTTTGCTGTAAATTTATATCTCCCGTCTACACCGGCATCGTTAGAGCTTCTCGTGCCGGGCATTATACTTCCAAATGGATAGTAATCATTCAGCCTTCATAAGATCCCGACGGGCAGGCATAAGTTAAAACAGATCCGTTTCCATCACTCCTGTCTGGCTCCCATAAACCAGACATATCCTTTTGTCCGTGAATATCAACCGCCGGACATGTATATGTGTACATTAGAAAACTTTTACGGGCTGGATTAAATCTTTGATAAAACGAAGAATTTGAATTTTGAAGTAATAATTTGGGAAATAGCAAAGGATTTGTTCTGGGAAAAATTGTACGGATGGACGAAGAGAAGGAAGTATCGGAGGGGGATGATATTAATTTGCGATTACTTTAACTGCTATGCATTCATACATCGATCGGTTATACTGATAATCATAAGAAGTTTTTTTGATAATTCTCCAGCCGGAAATATCAAAAACACCTTTAGAGGAAACCGCTTCTGTAAGCTGCGAGCCATTAGCAGGCATTTTTTCAATGGCCTCAACCAGCTCCTTATTCTGAGCTAGAATGACAGGTTTAAGATTAACTCCTGCGACAATTGTAAGAGGTTCAATAATAATATTGGAAAGCTGCTGTATCTTTTGATCAAAGGCGGGAATGCGTGTTTCAAGCTGTATCATCCTTGCCCTTGTTTCGGATCCCGATATGCTTTTTGAAAAATTAACTAAATCAAGAAGATAATTTCTTACTTCATTCAAATTCTTGGCAGACCTGATTGCATCTAAATTATAGTTGTTCTGAAGTGCCTTGGCGAGAATTGAAATTTCCTTTAAATAGTGATTTCTTTGATTGTCGGGGATGAGATACATTATTACAATGTGCACGGGAAGATTGTCCGGTGCACCATAATCAATTCCGTCCGGGCTCCAGCCAATTGAACAGATTAAATCTTCATCGTAGGGAACGCGTGCATGCGGACATGCAAAGCCTTTTCCAAGCGCAGTGTTTGTATTTTTCTCACGCATTAATACAGCTCCTGCAACATCGGTGCCGCCCGGCACCGATGGAATAGCTTCAATTATATGGGCTAAAAACTGAAGCGAATGAAATTTCTCATTGTCCGGCAGTTCAATTAAGCGGCCTTCTTCGAGAGCATCTAATAAGCTGTCCATAATTAATCATCTCCGAATTTTTTGAAGAACCAGATTTTAACATTATGAGTCAATATTGAATAAGTAATTAAGAAACCGATAATCCAGGGCCAATAAAGAAACGGCAGTGGAACTAAGTCGAATTCTTTAGCAAACGGTGAATAAGGGAGCCAAATCCCAATCAGCATTATTAATAAAGTTGTCAAGGTCATCGGTAATGATGCTCTGCTTCTGATAAAAGGAATATTCTTTGTTCGTATAATATGCACAATTAAAGTCTGAGTAAGCAGGGACTCTACAAACCATCCTGTCTGAAATAATCTCTCAAGAAAATCCTTCTGGCTAGCTGATGAAATAATTAAATACTGGCTTACACCAAAGAAAAACCACATCAGCGCATAAGTTGCATAATCGAATATCGAGCTGATAGGTCCGATAAATATCATAAATTTTTTAATATTCCCGATTTTCCACTTAAGAGGCTTTGCGACAATTTCCTTATCAACATTATCACTAGGAATCCCTGTTTGAGAAAAGTCATAAAGCATGTTATTCAGGAGGATTTGTATAGGGCGCATCGGCAGAAAGGGGAATAAATAGCTTGCCCCTAAAACGCTGAACATACTCCCGAAATTGGAGCTGGCACTCATACGGATATATTTAACAATATTCGCAAATACTTTCCTTCCTTCAATAATACCCTCTTCCAATACAAGAAGACTTTTTTCAAGAAGAACGATATCGGCAGCTTCTTTAGCCACATCAACTCCGGAATCTACCGAGATACCGACATCAGCAGCACGTAAGGAAGGAGAGTCATTAATTCCATCACCCATATATCCAACTACATGCCCGGATTGGCGCAAGGTTGTTATTACTCTCTCTTTCTGCATCGGGGATAATTTTGCAAAAATATCATACTCCTCAATCTTCTTTGAAAATTCTTCAGGAGCCAAACGGTTCAGCTCATCCCCTGTAACAACACCCTTTACTTCAAGCCCGACATCTTTGCAGACTTTTTTAGTGACGAGAGAATTGTCCCCCGTTAATATTTTAACCTTAACTCCGGCCTTCTGCAGACTTTTAATTGCTTCGGCTGTTGAATCTTTCGGCGGATCGAAGAATGCAATATAGCCAAGCAGTATTAAGTCTTTTTCATCATCAACCGTGAAATTATTTTTAGTGGAAGGGAATTCCCGGTAACCGATAGCAAGAACTCTAAAACCATTATTGTTTAATGTTTCAACTTCTTCATATAAATCATCGTACATCATGCTTATCAGCGGGTAGATTTCATCCTCTGCCTGGTAGTTAGTACACGCAGAATAAATTTCTTCGACCGCACCTTTACAGATTAAAACATGGTCCCCCTCGTACTCAACTATAACCGACATTCTTCTTCTTTGAAAATCGAAAGGAAGTTCATCTACAAGAGTACATCTTCCCTCAACATTCAGCTCTATGTTGGAAAGAATAGCCCTATCGATCAGATTTCTTAAACCTGTCTGATAAAAACTATTTAAGTAAGCATATTGAAGGACGTCATTGCTTTCATTCCCTGTTATATCTACATGTCTTTCTAAGACAACCCGGTCTTGCGTAAGTGTTCCGGTTTTGTCAGTACAAAGAATATCGATTGCTCCGAAGTTCTGGATCGAAGATAAATGTTTAACAATAACCTTCTTTTTCGACATCGTTAACGCACCCTTTGCAAGGTTTACAGTAACGATCATCGGAAGCATTTCAGGAGTTAGGCCAACTGCAATAGATAAACCGAATAATAAAGCTTCAATCCAATTTCCTTTTGTAATGCCGACAATCATAAACACAGCAAAAACCATCAGTACCATAAAGCGTATCATTAGCCACGTAAAGGATTTTACTCCTTTATCAAAGCTTGTTTCAACTCTTTTTTCAGTCAGCTTTTCGGAGATTGATCCGAAATAAGTATTGGTTCCCGTATTAACTATTATACCCCGGGCAGATCCGCTTAATACATTAGTCCCTTGGAAACACGCATTACGAAGCTCAAAAACCAAATCGCCTTCCAATTTATTTGCTTCGGCTTTTTTTTCAATCGGCATCGATTCACCGGTCAGGACTGACTGGCTGACAAAAAAATCTTTGGCGGTCATCAGTCTTAGATCGGCAGGAATTATTGAGCCGGCCTGCAGCAAAACAATATCGCCGGGTACAATATGGGAAAGCGGCAGTTCAACCTCTTTACCGGATCTAATTAATACAACTTGAGATTGTACTCTTTTACCAAGTGATTCAACCGCCCTGGAAGATCTCCTGTCGAGTATATAAGACAAACCGACACTTAAAAATACCATAACAGAAACAATTATAGTCGATTTCATCTCGCCTATAATCAACGAGACAACGGCAATAATTAATAGCTGAATGACCAAGGGGCTTTTGCAGCGGTTAAATAGATCTTCCCAAATACTTAAAGTTTTGGAATGAGCAAGCTCATTATAACCATATTCATCGAGTCTTTTTTCTGCCTCTTCTTCGGTTAGTCCATTTATACTTGTTTCGAGTTTTAATAATGCAGACGGAACATCAAGGGAGCAAATATCGAGAAGACGTTTATCGCTTTCCGAAATTTGATGAGGTGCCTTTGCTTCTTTTGTAAAGTAGGAAGCTGAGACTTTTGAAAATATCGATTTTGCCATTTACTGCCCCAAAGATTTTATCTTTTACAGAAATAGCTTATTAAAATGAAATATTTAACAACTAAAATATTCAGATAAGGAAATTATTTTTATCAACGGCATTCTGCAACTAACTGTCCTAGAAATCGCCGATAAAAATGAGGTAATTTTAGCGCAGGTTGTAGTTACTTGCCTTAGGTTCATCTTATCGGACATTATTATATTTATTAGATATACATTCAAAAATACAAATATTTTAATCGTACCTAAAAACAAAAATTATCAGTATTATTTTTTTCTAAGGAGAAAAGTGCAAAAACCAAAAGAATGCCTGCTG
>DATKLQ010000107.1:0-2318 GCA_035542335.1 Ignavibacteriaceae bacterium
AATCAATAGCTACCTCTAACTCCCCCAGCAGCACTGATTAACCGCTTCGCCGGGGTGAGGCTAGGCAAGTAATCTGTGCCGCACTGAATGTAAAAACGGATTAAAATTGTATTCAATTTTTTTTTCGCATGGGCTTTTACAACCCTAATCTCTCCATATCCGCTATTAATGATTTAACCGCATTTACTGAATTATCAAAAGCAGCTTTTTCCTCCGCATCCAAAGAAAACTCAATTACCTTTTCCACACCGTTGGCACCGAGCACAGCAGGTACGCCGGCATAATATCCGTTCACTCCAAACTCTCCATTTAAATATGCGCAAACGGGGAGAACTCTTTTTTCATCGAATAGAATTGATTCAGCCATTGCTAATGCGGAAGCTGCCGGTGAATAAAATGCCGAACCTGTTTTTAATAATTTAACCACTTCCCCGCCGGCCATTTTTGTTCTTTCCACAAGAGTATTCATTACATCTTTTGCTTTTGCTTTATCCTTATATTTTCTTTCAAAGAGCTCCATGGCGGGTATTCCGTTTACATTGGCATGCCGTATAATCGGCACCATGGTATCGCCGTGCCCTCCAAGCACCATTGCATTAACATCTTTAACCGACACGCCCAGCTCCCATGCAATAAATGTAGCAAACCTGGAGGAATCGAGAACGCCGGCCTGGCCCATCACTCTCTTTGCGGAAAATCCGGATACTTTCTTAAACAAAGTTACCATTGCATCAAGCGGATTTGAAATTACAATGACTATCGAATCCGGGGCATTATCACGAACTCCATCGGCAACCGACTTCATTATTTTTGCATTTGTAACCAGGAGATCGTCTCTGCTCATTCCGGGTTTTCTTGGAAGTCCTGCCGTTATAATTACTAGATCGGCATCTTTTATATCTTTATAATCATTAGTCCCTTTTAGATTAATATCAAATCCGTCCACCCTGGCCGCTTCCGAAATATCCAGGGTCTTACCCTGCGGGAGATCCTGAACTATATCAAATAAAATTGTATCTCCAAACTGTTTAAATGCAATCAGCTGAGCTAAAACCCCCCCGATTTGTCCGCCGCCTATCAAGGCAATCTTCTGTTTCCGCATTTGATCTTACCTTCTCTTTAAATTTTAAAATGAATTTCTTCTATCTAATATATATAGAAATAGACCGAGTTGATTTTAAAAAGATCAACTTAATTTAATTTCAGTATAAAATGATCACATGATGCTTAACGGTCCGGTCCCGAAATACCATATTAAAAATGAGCCTCCGGCCAGCGCTAAGTCTTTAAGGAACTGATTTTTTGAATTTGCTCTGACAGACGGGTCCTTGACAGTCCAGAAGTTATGAATAAAAAGGCTTGTAGCCAGCAGGAAGAAGGTGAGAAGAAGTGCCCCAATTTTAACCCAAATGCCGAGCAGAATGCATAATCCTCCGAATATAATTACAACTCCGCTTATAACCGCCGCGTACTTTGGAAAGGGTATTTTTTTACTTGCCGCATAAGAAGCTATTCGGTCGATATGTCTTAAATGATTAATACCCGAGACCAGGAACACAGCCGAAAAACAAATACGGGCTAATAAAATTGATATACTCATTTCAATCTCCCGATCAAATTTTAGTAATTTTATGGTCTGAATATTTTTATTTTTTTGACAATTTTCAATTTTTCATATTTTACATGAACACTGGTTAAAATATTAAATTTAAAGAATCTTATGAATGATCTTGTTCAGCTTGAAAAGCTCGGCATGGACCCGGAGATGCGGCAAAGGATTGATCCTGCGTGTTTTCCGGGGTATCAATTGGGAAGAGTGATTTCCGTTAACAAAAACAGCTGCGTTGTCTCTGCCGGAACATCTGAAATCTACTCTGAGCTTTCAGGTAAATTTCTGTTCAGCGCGCAGGCTCCGGAAGATTTTCCTGCAGTGGGTGATTGGGTCTATTTGGAGTTATTCAACGATGAGTCGCTGGGAATAATTCACCAAATAGTCCCGAGGAAGTCGTTGCTGAAAAGGAAATCGGCAGGCAAAAAGGTTGATTACCAGCTGATTGCGGCAAATATCGATACTGGTATTATAATGCAATCCGTTGATTCGAATTATAACTTGAGAAGGCTTGAGCGATATCTTGTTATGATTAATGAAAGCAATATCAATCCGGTGCTTCTGCTGAGCAAAAGCGATCTGGCATCTCCGGAAGAAATGGAAAAGAAAGAATCTGAAATTTCAGGAATCTTCCCGGAATTAAAGTTGATTTCATTCAGCAACAGGAACCCTTCCGATATTAGAAAGCTGCTGGAGCTTCTGATTCCGG
>DATKLQ010000108.1:0-29852 GCA_035542335.1 Ignavibacteriaceae bacterium
TCCTACAAAAGGAAAATATAAAGTTTATATCATCGATGAAGTGCACATGCTTACCCGGGAATCTTTCAATGCATTCTTAAAAACCCTTGAAGAGCCCCCCTCTCATACTATTTTTATCTTTGCTACCACGGATGCACATAAAGTTCCGCCGACGATAATATCCAGATGCCAGAGATTTGATTTCAGGAGGATTCAGCTTGAAAGCATTAAATCGCTCCTGAAACAAATTGCCCAAACCGAGAAGATTGAAATAGACGATAAAACATTAACTATAATCGGCAAAAAGGCTGACGGCGCCCTCCGCGACGCGGAAAGTATTTTTGATCAAGTTGTATCTTTCTGCGGAAATAATATTGATCCCGATACTGTTGCTAAAATGCTGAACCTGATAAATGATGAAGTTTACTTCAAAATTTCCGATGCGGTTTTAGAAAAGAACTTTAAAGCAGTTTTTGAAGTTACAAATTTAATTTATGAGAACGGCTGGGATTTTGTCGACTTCATGGAAGGGCTGATTGAGCATTTCAGGAATATACTCGCTGCAGTAATTACAGAAAGAACGGACCTTATAGAAACTGCGGATGTATTCAGGATTAAGTATCTTAATTATACCGATAAATTCTCGAATTCAGATCTTCTCCGGCTTCTTAATTTTCTCAACAAGACATATCAAGAGCTTAAATTTTCCCAAAACCATAAACTTAAAATTGAGATCTCTCTCAGCCATCTAATCGGGCTTGAAAAATCATCCACTATTTCGGATATAATATCAAACTTGAACCCGGGAACAGAAACAGAGATAAAACCAGGCAGCTCTTCATCTTTTTTTTTGAAAGATGATGAATTTAAGAATTTCAAGACCATAAGCGAAACTCCTAAAAATTACTCATTTAAAGCCCCTGAACCCGGCAAACCCCCGGCAGAGAATAAAAAACAGGAGAACACGCCTTCAGAATTTACATTTGATTTTATAGTAAGCAAATGGGAGGGTTTCGTAAAAGAGATCAATGAAGAGAAATCCTTAACGCTTGCTCCCTTTATTAAAGCATCTAAACCCTTGAGGCTTGAAAAGAACAAGCTGGACTTATCTCTTAAACAGGAACTCTCGCAGCAGCAACACCAGATGTTTTCAAGCTATGAAAATTACCTTCTCAAGAAAACAGAAGAGTTTTTCGGCAAAAGGTTATTTTTTAAATTCAGCAATGACGACCCCTCCCCGGCCTCTGCGGATCAGGATAAACCCGAACCGAAACAAAATAAAATAAAAACTTCATCGGATCCCCATATTAATGCAATAATCTCCGAATTAAACGGTGAGGAGATCACTTAGCTTTTTACGGAAAAACCGTCATTTCTATTAAAAATAAAAGGTTTTTATCTAATAAAACCCGATAAACCCGATATTTTGCCCTGCTTAATTCTTTGAAAATTTCACTATTTATAAATATCTTTGTTTTCTATGTCAAAAAAGTTAATAGTAGCCATTGACGGCCCTTCCGGTTCCGGTAAAAGCACTACGGCAAAACTTTTGGCAGATAAATTAGGCTTCTTATATATCGATACAGGAGCAATGTACAGAGCCGTTACTTTTTTGGCAATCGAAAAAAAAATTACTGATGATCCGCTTGCGGTAGCGGAGATTACTAAAAATGCCGATATAAGCCTGAATTTTATTAAAGGCAGAACTTTGATTTCGATAAACGGAAAAGATGTAACCGAAGAAATCCGATCCTTGGAAGTTAGTTCAAAAGTAAGCGAGATAAGCAAGATAGAAGATGTTAGAAAAGCCCTGGTATACAAACAGAGACAGTTGGGTAACGGGGCTGCCGGGGTTGTAATGGAAGGACGTGATATCGGGACAGTGGTTTTTCCAAATGCGGATTTTAAATTCTTTCTAATTGCTTCAATTGATGAAAGAGCACGGCGCCGTACAAAGGAATTCAAAGAGAAGGGTAAACCTGTTCCTATGAGTGAAGTAAAAAAGAACCTGATGCTGAGAGATGAAATCGATTCTACAAGAGATATCAGCCCATTGACAAGAGCTGCGGATGCAATTGAAATCGATACAACTGATTTAACAATTGATGAGCAGGTTGATAAAATTTTTTCAATTATTAACAAAAATAAAAACTAAGATTAATAAATAAATTCAGATTAATTAAAAAAGCTATCAATTAAAACTATGTTAAACTATTCCCTGCATTGCTGTTTTTTCGGTAGCTTTAAGAGTAAAGCAGGTCAAATGCCGTAAGGCAGAAAACTGATGAGGAGGATTAATGCCCCGAGATGCAAAAGAGACGAAAATAAATGTCGTGACACCCGATGAATACAAAAAGGCGAAAAGGAATTTCGATTCTGTTTATACACAGGAAGAATTTCTCAGCTTGGCAAAGCTGTATTCGGATTCTTTCCGGGATGTAAAAGAAGGAGAATTAATAAAAGGAAAAATTGTTAGGATACAAGACGATAATGTTATATTGGATGTCGGATTTAAGTCCGAAGGTTCGATACCGAAAGCCGAATTTACAAACCCCGATGAACTGAAGATTGGAAAAGAAGTAGATGTCGTACTTGAAAGCGTTGAGGACCAGGAAGGAAACCTTGTGCTCAGCAAGCAGCGGGCGGATTTCCTGAAAGTTTGGGAAAAAGTGCTTAATTCATACCAGACCGGTGAGGTTCTCCAGGGAAAAATAATCAAAAGAATTAAAGGCGGAATGGTCGTAGATTTAATGGGAATGGAAGCATTTCTGCCCGGATCGCAGATCGATATCAAACCGATTAGAGATTTCGATGCATTCGTCGGACAAATAATGGACTTTAAAGTTGTAAAAGTTAATATACCGACCGAAAATGTAGTCGTATCCCATAAAGTTTTGGTTGAAGAAGAAATATCGGATCAGCGGCAGGCAATCTTAAACAGCCTTGAAAAAGGCCAGATACTTGAAGGCACAGTAAAAGCTATTACCGATTTCGGAGTATTTGTAGACCTTGGAGGCGTTGACGGGCTGATTCATATTACCGATTTAAGCTGGGGAAGAATCAATCATCCGAATGAAGTTTTAAAGCTTGATCAAACGATCAAAGTTGTAGTTACCGATTTTGATGAAGAGAAAAAACGAATATCGCTCAGCTTGAAGAAGCTTCTTCCTCATCCATGGGAGAATATCAATAAGAAGTATAAGGTGGGCGATAAAGTAACAGGCCGAGTTGTATCGCTTACGGATTACGGCGCATTCATTGAAATAGAAAAAGGCATTGAAGGATTAATTCATAATTCCGAAATGAGCTGGACTCAGCACATCAAGCATCCCTCGCAGGTTGTTTCAATGGGACAACTCGTTGAAGCAGTTATCTTAAGCCTTGATAAAGATGAAAAGAAAATCTCCCTTGGAATTAAGCAGCTTGAACCTGATCCGTGGGAATCGCTGATGGCAAAGTACCCTGTCGGTTCAAAGCATACGGGAGTGGCAAGGAATCTTACAAACTTCGGTGTCTTTGTCGAGCTGGAACCGGGTGTCGATGGTTTAGTTCATATCTCTGATTTATCCTGGACTAAAAAGATACGCCATCCAGGCGAAGTTGTAAAGAAAGGCGAAAAGCTCGACGTGATAGTGCTTAATGCAGATGTTGAGCAAAGAAAAATTTCCTTAGGTCATAAGCAGGTTCAGGTAAATCCCTGGGAGCAGTTTGAAAAGCTGTACGCAGTCGGTACTGTAACGGAGGGGAAAGTCGTCAGGATAATCGAGAAAGGATTAATAGCGGAACTGCCTGAAAAGGTCGATGGTTTTGTACCGTCGAGCCAGCTTGCGCCCGCAAAAGTTAAAAATATCGTCAATCATTTCCCGTTTGATGATGTAATTCCTCTTAAGGTAATTGAGTTCGATAAAGAAAATAAAAAAATTGTACTCAGCGCGATTGCAGCTTTGAAAGAGAGATCGGAAGCAGAAGTCCGGAATTACTTGGACCGTCACAAACTTGACAGGGTATCCGTTCAGGAAATACTCAGCGTAGATCCCGGGAAAGTAGATTCATCCGATTTCCCGATATTCGAAATGCCGGAAGAGCATCCGAAAGAAAAATAGCTGCTATTAACAATCATGTGAAGAGCGGGCAGCATTCCCGCTCTTTTTTTACCGGATAATGAATAAAGTTGCTTTACATACATTAGGCTGCAAACTTAATTTTTCCGAAACTTCTGCAATCGGAGAACAATTTCGTCTAAACGGGTTTCAGATAGTCGAATTCAAAGAAAACGCCGATGTATATGTATTCAATACCTGTTCCGTAACCGAAAATGCCGAAAAAGAATGCAGGCAGTTTGTCAGGCGGGCATTAAGACAGAATCCCGATGCTTTCGTGGTTGTAACCGGATGTTATGCACAGCTGAGGCCTGAGGAAATTTCAAAGATAGGGGGAGTGGATTTAATCCTTGGGGCGAAAGAAAAGTTCCGGCTTCTTAAATATCTTAATCCTTTATTAATTGAAGAAAAAAAACCTTCGCAGCCACGTTTATCATGTATTTATGTCTCTCCTGTTGAAGAATTAAATGAGTTCGGTCCCTCCTATTCAGGCGATCCCGATATTATCGGCAGGACTCGTGCGTTTTTAAAAATCCAGGACGGCTGCGATTATAAATGTTCATTCTGCACCATTCCCCTTGCCCGGGGTAAAAGCAGAAGCATGAACCCGGACGAAATAGAAACCGACTTTAAAAAGCTTTTAGCCGCTGGATATAAAGAAATTGTACTGACAGGTGTAAATGTAGGAGATTACGGGAGATCTCATAAAACAAATTTATATCAACTGCTCTTGAAATTAACGGAAATCCCGGGTGAGTTCAGAATAAGAATCAGCTCAATTGAACCCAATCTCCTTTCCGATGAAATTATAGATCTTACTGCAGGATGTGAAAAATTGTGCAGGCATTTTCATATTCCGCTTCAAAGCGGCAGCAGTAAAATCCTGGGGTTGATGCAAAGGAGATACAGAGCAGAATTTTACGAAGAGATTATCAATAAGTGTGCACAGCGGATTCCGGAACTGGGGATCGGAGCGGATGTAATAACCGGTTTTCCCGGGGAAACCGAAACCGATTTTAAAACCACCCACGATTTCCTGATTAATTTGCCGATAAGCTATCTGCATGTGTTCACATACAGCGAAAGGCCTAAGACTAAAGCGATTAAATATGAAGGAGTCGTTGATATCTTTGACAGAAGACGGAGAACTAATATTTTAAGGATGCTGAGCCGGAAGAAAAAAAATGAGTTTTATAAAAATATGATTGGAAAGGAATTGGAAATCCTTCCTGAAGCCGAAAATAAAGATGGAATCATGAAAGGATTCTCTTCTAATTACGTCAAGGTTCAAATTCCGTTCAGCTCTGAGTTAATAAATGAGTTTATTAGAATCAGAATCAGTTCAGTTGACGATAATATATGCTCGGGAGAAATAATAAAAACTTCAATTATTGAAAATCAGCTTGGTATTAATAATTCAGTTGATTCTTTAGCGGTTTCTTATTGAAATTTCAAATAAAAAAAAATGAAAATAATTTTCATCCTTTTCACTTTCTCTGCATATTCCGTTTTTTCACAAGACTATCCACAGGAAAATTCAACAAGCGGATATAAAGGCCGTCTCTGGATCGAAAACATTATGAAATCTCCCTCTCCTTCCGTTTTAAAAGATTCGCTAGCCCTTAATAATGTTAAAAAGAAGAATACGGGATTAGCAATAATTTATTCGCTTCTGCTTCCCGGAATGGGAGAGCTTTATGCGGAATCCTATTCGAGCGGAAAATATTTTACAATTGCAGAAGGAGCCTTATGGGGAGTTTATATAGGCATGAATACATATGCCAATTGGCAAAGAGATAAATATAAATCTTTCGCTGCTTCAAACGGAGGAGTTAATACAGCCGGGAAAAATGCAGACTATTTTGCAAATATAAGTCTGTATGAAAATATTGATGCCTATAACAATGCCCAGGCATTGCAGGGAAATTTCGCTGCAATGTACAATGCACCGCAATATTATTGGAGCTGGTCCGGTAATGACAGGAAAAGCTTCCGCAGTTTATGGAGCTCCAGTGAAGAAGCTTTTAACAATTTAAGGTTTGTCGTAGGAGCGCTAATAATAAACCGTATTGCAAGCGCAATAAATGCAGTAAGGTTGGTTTCGGCTTATAATAAAAGACAAAGCACCGAATTAGGCTGGAACTTTTCCGTAGGTGTGTTGAACCGGGTAAACATGCCTCCCGGGGTTTCGTTTAATTTCCAGACCAGTTTCTGATCGTTTACTAAATCTGGAATAAACTGCCTCTTATTAATTATTTTGTATTGAAGATCTTTTTAAATTCTTCGATATTATTTATTTCATCTATCCGGATCTGCTCATCATCCCGATCTATTTTCCTGCGAATAGTTTTTGCAAAATCCTCGCTCGAAATGATCCCGCAACTGCAGACCTTTGCAAATTCCTGAAGGTTTCTATCCGATGTTACAACAGAAATATTCTTCCTGTTTTTTGCCTCTTCAATCTGAGCTTTTATTTTTTCATCTGCCGTTTTTTCATTTGAATAGATGATCCTGATTTTTTCAATTTTAATCGAGATATTTTTATAACCGTCAAAGTGGAGGCAGACTTTTACAGCTTTATTAGAATAGAACCGATCCAGAATAAATGCAAGCTTCTCTCTTGCAGCGATTTTATCCTTCTTCTGAAGAATTGATAAAGCTTTTATCTTCCCAATTAAATTATTGCCGTCAATGATCACTTCTTTCATAATTCTTTCTGAAATTAACAATGAATAATTAACAATGTACAATTAAAGAATTGTTAATTGTTAATTGAAAATTGTTAATTGTTAATTGTTTGCCTCCTTACTCCATGCTCCTTACTGCATCCCGGCTTTGAACTTACCTTTTCCCGCTGTAGAACTGATCCTGCTTGGTAAGCTTAAGATCCTGAAGCTGGGGAGCTTTTACCCTTATTTCAAATCTGTAGCCTCTGAATGTTCCAATGGGATTCCATGTAAAATTCATAAGCCAGCAGTGCAGGTCTCTTGATATTACAACCTGGGGAGCAGCGAACTGTTTCCTCTGAAAATCGTAGCTGCCGGAGACGGAAATCTTCCAGGCAGGGGTCAAATTAAAATTAAAGCCTCCGCTAACGTTTGAAGTTGTCCTAGCCCCGGTAGGGCTAGGTTTTGAAATATTCAAATTATAATTAAGAGATATGTCCCATGGAATTGAAAAATCAGCTTCCTTCTCTTCATATATTCCTTTATACCCGCTCTTTTCTTCCTGGAGATCGAATTCCTCTTCTGGCAGCTTTTCCTGCTTCCGGCTAGCAAAAGCGGACTTGATTTTTTCACCGGATAAGCTCGTACCGATTGAAAAATTAAAATTCGTTAAACGGAATAGTCCTTTGCCTTCATTTACTAAAAATTTATTAATCCTTATACCGTCAGCATAATCATACAATGTAAAGACTGCGCCGCTTTGAAGATTAAGATATTCTCCAATCTGGGTTCTGCCATTGACATTGATATCAGAGAATTTCAGGCTGTCTGCCGCAAAATTATAATTTATACTTGCGCCCAGATTCAGCAGCTGTATTTTATTTTCTTTAGAAGTCGTATCCGTGGGATCCGCTGCAGTCTTCATCTCAAATATATTTGAAACTGAAAAAGAAAGATTCTGCTGCTCACCGGAGGGAATGCCGCCGAATAATTCATTTTCATATTTGTTATACTTAACCGGTCTGCCTAATGAATCCTTATAGGTACTGAAATAACCCCAATACGGCTTTGAAAAATCAGGCTGGTAGCTGTAAGAAACACTAGGGTTTACGGTATGCCTAATTGCACTTATTCCAAAAATATTGGGCTGTACAATCCCGAAAAACTTTGTTGAAGCGGAAACACCTAGGCTGAATGTCCTTACAAAATTTATTTCTTTAACGTCGTTGGTAATCACAGTGTCCTTTCCAAATTCATTAGGCGCGGGGTCAAAGAATTTTTCAACCCGTTTGTCATACCATCTCTCCTGGTACCTGAAATTGGGAGTAACACTTATGTAACCAAACTTAGGAGAAGCGCTTATTGACAGATTATGCTGTATGGCTCCTCTTATTTTCAAGTCCCCATTGATCTTATTCCTGTCATTCTCAAATTGGCTGTTAAAGCTGTAGCCGATCAGCTCATACCATTTTTGGGTTCCTGATCCTGCGGCCCTTTTAAAGGGATACTTTTGAGACATAGTAAAAGCAAGAAGCGGAAGAACTTCGGAGATCTGTCCGGTTTCAAGGTCCTGCTCCCTTCTATAGCTCAATGATAAGCTGTTCCCGGATTCTTCCCAGGATTTAAATAAGGTTGCATTTGAAGAAATGCGGTTTCGCAGCTGTTCGCTTAGGCTTGAAACATTCTGCCGGTAGAACTGGCTGCCTGAAGCAAATTCAAGAATTGCATCAAATTTCAAAGTGGGATCAATATTCTGGGTGTGATTCCATCTAATCCTCCAATCTTTGGATTCGCTGTAATCCTGATCCTGTTTTTCGTTTGCCTTTTTTAATGAATAATAGCCATCGAGGCTTCCGTTGAAATCATACCGTTTAGCATACCGAAAGCGGTCGTTGAGACTAAAGCTGCCTCTCGTAAAAAAATCTCCTGTAAGCATCAGATCCATGTAATCACTTATAGCCCAGAAATATCCGAACCGGGAAAAATATTTCCCGTACGTTGCATCTTCCCCATAAACGGGAGGAATTATTCCCGAACGCCTGCCCGACTCAATCGGAAATACCGCAAAAGGAAGAGGAATTGGGAAAGGCACACCTCCGAATTCAAGCCATATCCATTTTGCTACGATCTGCTGTTTGTTTACAACTTTCATTTCCGGTGAATAAAAATAATAGTGAGGCGGAATATGATCGCATGTTGTGTAAATTCCGTTTTCGATGAAATATGTTTCGCGGTCTACTTTTTTTATTTTTTCGCCAGTATAGATCGCGCCTTCAGTTTTAGTACCCGCAGATGAAATAAAACCCTGGTTGTTTTTAAAATTATAAATCATTCGTACACCTTCGTAAGTCTCCCCTCCTTCAGTAAGCTCAGGAGTTTTGATAAATCCATTTCTTGCAGTATCGGAAGGAATCCCGACACCTTCGACATTGCTTGTATTAAAATCGACAAAGATGTCTGCGCTCTTCAGATCCGTTTTTTTATACTGAAGTGATGCATCGCCGTATAAATTCATTTTTTTAGAGTTGATAAAAAAGATCAATGAATCGGATGAATTAGCATAGATAACGGTATCCACATCGTACCGTTTGGTAGTATCGACCGCAACTAGTGAATCCGATGAATTTCTAAGCAGTGAGTCAGCGGGTAAAACTCCCGAAGAATCTTGTTGCTGAGCGGTTAAAATGAAGGTAATCCCGGTGCTTAAAAAGATACATAATATTAGAATTACCCGCTTCATAATAATAAATGCAGTTCAAGAATTTTCCGGTTCAACCGGTTATATAATAGACAAGTGCAGAAGCCCCTTTTATTCCGGCATCATTCTTCAGCCTGGCCGGGAGCACTTTAACCCGGTTCTGCAGCGGCTTTAATACCCTGGATGAAGCAGTTTTTACTACTTCATCGAATAACGGCTTGCCAAATCCGGCAACTCCGCCGCCGATAATAAACGTGCTTATGTCAAGCAGGTTGCTTACCGAAGCTAAGGCTGCTCCTAAATATCTTCCGACATTTTTGATAACCGAGACTGCATATTCGTCTCCTCTTTGTGCAGCCATGTCTATAATTTTGGGAGTAAGATTAATATAATCCTGCTCAATTAATTCATTTATCAAAGAGTTTGGATGTGCAGGCAATTCATTTTTAATTGAATTAACCAGGTATTGGTTTCCTATATAAGCTTCAATACAGCCGAATGAACCGCAATTACATTTCGGCCCGTTAAAATCTATTGTAATATGGCCGATTTCCCCGGCAGCTCCGAACTCTCCTCTGAATAGCTTTTTATCCATTATAACACCGCCTCCCACTCCGGTCCCAAGGGTAACCATAACGAATGAATCATATTTTTGGCCTGCTCCAAAGATTAATTCCCCCACTGCAGCTGCATTGGCATCATTTTCCACGTGAACGGGAAAACCGAATTCTTTCTTTATAATTTTTCCGAGCTCAATCTTTTCCCATCCCGGGAAATTTGGCGGATTCTGTACCGTCCCGGTTTCAAGTGTAACAACGCCAGGAGCGCCTATGCCAATCCCTTTCAGCCTAATTTCATTCCCTGATAAAATTGAATAAATTCCTTTTTTAATCTGGTTAATAACATTGTCCGGGCCTTTTTCAGCTTCAGTAATCAAAGAGGTTTTTTTTATTGTTTTCCCTTCGCTCGATACAATACCGACCTTTATATTTGTTCCCCCAAGGTCTACTCCGATTGCACATTTTATTTTTTTCGACATTATTTATCCGAATTAATGTGATAAATAAAAATTTACTCCAAATTGCCGGTTAAATTGTAACTTATATAATTATAAAATGCAATTTTAATTAAATTCTGCTGAGATTTTTAATCCGGTATAAAAGGAAGTTATCTGCTTCCCCAAGTTTAAACCTTTAGTCGGGTAATATTGATAAAAGTTTCATAAACGCTGCATATTAATCCAAATAAAGAGACAAAAAGGAGAGTAAAGAATTTGTATTTCTTGCTCATTATTCGGTAAACTAGGAGATTTTTTGAGATTCAATAGTCTCAATTATTGATTTTGCTACTTTTAATGCCTTCAGCCCGTCTTCTCCGGATACAACAGGGCGTTTTTTGTTTAATATTGAATCTATAAAAAGCTGAAGCTCATACTCAAGGGCATTTATCTCTTTTATTTCAGGCTGTTCATAAATAATCTTTTTTCTTTTTTCTCCGATTCCAATTTCCCCGAAAGTTATAACTGAAGAATCGATATTTTTTTCAAGCGGAATGAGCCTGTAAATTTCGGAGAGCCCTGTAATAAAGTCCAAAGAAAGATAAGTATCACGCTGAAAGATTCTCATCTTTCTCATTTTCTTTTGAGAAATCCTGCTGGCAGTAACATTCGCCACCGCACCGTTTTCAAACTGAATCCGTGCATTTGCGATATCTATCGAATCCGACACAACAGCCACACCGTTCGCATCTACCCTGCTGACATTGCTTTGCACCAGATTAAGAATTACATCAATATCGTGAATCATCAAATCGAGAACTACGGCAACATCAGTTCCTCTCGGATTGAATTGGGCAAGGCGGTCAGTCTGGACAAACATCGGGTTATCAATATATTCTTCGAGCGATATTAAAGCCGGATTAAATCTTTCAATATGCCCGACCTGCAGGTTCAAATTTTTTTCATTTGAAATCTTTACAAGCTCTTCGGCTTGATTTATTTCCGAAGTAATCGGTTTCTCGACAAAAACATGAACATTATTCTCCAATGCTTTTTTTGCAAGCTTATAATGCTCGCTGGTTGTTGCGGCAATTGAAACCGCGGCGACAGATCTCAACAGGTTCTCCATACTTTCAAAAACCTGTGTATGGTACTCGGCAGCCGCCGAATCCGCCTGCTCCGAATTAATATCATAAATGCCTTTCAGCTCGCAGCTTTCTATCTTGTTAAACATTTTCATATGGAGCTTTCCCAAATGACCGGTACCGATTACCCCGACTTTTAACTTTTCCATTTTTATCCTTTTAAACTATCTGCTGAGAATTACTTTGTAGCCGATGATCCTGTCGTAGCCGCCGTAATTCGGATCTTTATAGTAAATAAATATATGATATAAATTTGAGGTCTCCCAGAAATTTCCTTCTAGGAGAAGCCAATCTTCATTTTTTACCTCGTTATTTAGAATATCGGCTGCAACATATTGATAATCGTATATACCTCTTTTAAGCTCAATTGTTTTGCTGTATATGCCGCCTTCATTCTCCATTTCGTATTCCGGAAGAATTCTCCAGTCATTGAAGGCGCCGACAAGAAAAATGCTTTGAAAGAATTCATTTGGAGGGCGGATTGAGAATTTAACATTCAGGTAGTCGGCGTATTCATTTTTAAAATTTGTAAGAATGTAACCTCCATTTAAATCTCTCCTTCCCTGCTTATAAAATCTGGAATATTCAATCCCGTCAAACTGGGCGCGGACATTTTTACTGCTGAAACGGTTGATATCACGGAGATCAGTTTCGCGGTATTCGTTGCCTGGACGGATATCCCTGACCGTAAAAGAAATTTTTCTATCCCCGTCCCAGTAAAACTGCCGGGTATTTGAATTATAATTTTTATCGACAGAAATTATATCGTCAGTCTTTTTATTCTCCACTATTTCGATATGATCGACATATGCCGGAAACATCTCCTGCGGCAAAACAAAACTTGTTGTAATATTGAAAACATTGCCGATTGTAAGCGGATAATATACCTTATCTTCCAGCTGTTCTCTTTTAAATAAAACATTAAGGTCCAGAACATTTTGGATAAAATAGAATCTGCCTGAACCAAAAACCAATGAAGTATCCTGGGAGTCGGTAATAAAGTATTTCCATTTCCCGGAAAAAGGGAACGAAACATAGTTACTTTTATCCGGGAAACTTCCTTTAAAATGATATCGTGCTTCCTGAACGGTAAAAGGGAGCAGTTCGAAGTCCAGATTATACGCAATATTCTCGCCATAATTTTGCAGGAACAGATTATCGACGGGGTTCCAGTTTTTATCGCAGAACTTAAAAACTATATTGAGGCTGGGTTCTACACTGCTGTTGATATCAAATTCGATTGTTAATTCCCCATCCGATGTAATTACCGGCAGAGAAGTTTCATCCTGCAGTCGGTAAGTTTTTAAAGTTTTTATATCTACCTGGGTAAATCCTTCATAAAATACAAAAATGATATACAGAAAAAAGAGAAGCTGCTTCAAGGACATTCCCTCAGATATTAAATATTTCGGCACATTTAATAGAACTATAAGGAACAAAAATTTTTACAAGGTGCTTCTCCCTTTCGGTTTCAAGAAGCAGCCCATCTTCAAAAACAGAGAAGAGCTTCCCTGTCTTAAAAACAATTTCGTAAAAAGGAGTATTTGAGGAAGGATCCTCGGTGAGCCCGTAATTTTCATGGAGTGTTATGTTTATTGTTTTCCCCATGTATTCATTCCAATTCATTTTCATAATTTTCTCCCAAAAGATTTAGTCGGATATCCCCAGCAGCTCCAGAAATTCTTTTTTGATAAGATCCAAGTTGCTGCACATATAATATTTTCTAAGGAATTGATAAGCTATGGCAGTTTCTCCGGCATTAATGTAATTCGCAAAAGCAGAAGCAATCGCTCCCAATATTTCCTTTGAAGTGCTGCAGCTGTCGGAATTCCATCTATAATTCTCTAAAAATTCAATTATATTTTCATTCTCAGTCAGAAGGAGCTCATACATTTCTTCATTATTTAAAGAAAGTTCGGAACTCTCGTATTTCCAGCAATCCAGGGGGCTGAAGAAAAATTCCGGATTTGCATTATAATTATCGAAATCAGGATTTCCAGTAATTAAAGTCACTTTATTAGTTTCTTCGTTTACTTGGAAATAGGGGGATGTCCCGCCGGAATTTATTGAATCGACAAGATAAAATGAATCAACAGTGTTAAAAATGGAAACTGTAAAAACAGTTTTCCGGTTAACGGAATTTGAATCAATAATAATAAATTCATCTACCCCGTCTGCATCAAGGTCTGAGATCATTCCCGAAGGGTGATAAAATTTTCCCTGAAAGACATTTTTTCCGTTTTCATCAAAAGCATAAGCCAAACTATTTTCAAATTTAATAGAAAACGAAGCTGCATGAAAAGCAGACTGGTTATTGCTTTGATTATTTTGGCTGAATAAAAGGAAGGTGCTGAGAAAGAAGATAATAATTGTTTTATTCATACAGGAAAAGTAATGGATTAGAAGATAATTTAACAGCCGGAAAATACGGTCCTGTCAAATTAATTTCACTTCTCAGTTCCAATCAAATCGGCTGAAAGCTGTTTCACAAGCTCCCCGATTACAGCTTTAGCATCTCCAAAAAGCATGAATGTATGTTCGGCAAAGTATAATTCATTTTCAATTCCGGCAAATCCGGGATTCATTGTACGCTTAATTGCAAAGCACATTTTGGCTTTATCGGCATTTATAATCGGCATGCCGTAAATGGGGCTGCTGTTATCATGCCTGGCTGCAGGATTCACCACATCATTAGCACCGACTACAAGTGCAACGTCAACCTGGGCCATATCCGGATTTATATCATCCATTTCAACTAATTTTTCATAAGGAATGTTTGCTTCAGCCAAAAGAACATTCATATGTCCGGGCATTCTTCCGGCAACAGGATGAATTGCAAATTTAACATCAACACCGTTTTTAGAGAGCAGATCATATAACTCGCGAATACGGTACTGTGCCTGCGCTACCGCCATACCGTAGCCCGGAATGATTACAACTGAGCTGGCTTGCTCCAGAATTTGTGCAGCACCTTCCGTCGTTTCGGTTTTCACGGTCCGCTGTTCAACAGTTTGGGCACCTTTCTGAACCTGGCCGAAAGCACCGAATAAAACATTAGTGAATGATCGGTTCATTGCCTTGCACATTATTATTGAAAGTATTAATCCTGAAGAGCCGTCTAATGCCCCTGCGGTTACAAGCAGCTTATTATCCAGCACAAATCCCATTGCCACTGCCGATAATCCGGCGTAAGAGTTCAGAAGCGATATAACTGTAGGCATATCGGCGCCGCCGATAGGTATTATTAGAAGTATCCCGAAGAGCAATGCAAGAATTATTATAAAAGGGAACAAATAAGTGAACTGCAGAGGATTAAGAATCAGAAGAATCCCCATAATAACTGCAATAGATAATAATCCGATATTAATAAAATTTTGTCCCCGGTAAGTAACAGGCCTTTGGGGAATCCATTTAACTTCCTGAAGTTTCCCTGCAGCCATCAAACTGCCCGTAAAAGTTAAATAGCCTAAAATTATTTCCGCTACAATTGCAATCATTCTGAAGGCAGTCAAATTTTCCGGACCTTCATTAAACCAGAGATAGAACTTGGCTGTACCAACCAGCCCGGCTGCAAGCCCGCCGAAAGAATGCGATAATGCAGTCCGCTGCGGAACTGCAGTAAGCGGGACTTTTGAGAGCGGAATGCCTACTGCAAAACCTAAAACAATTGCTAAAGCTATCCAGTCCCAATTAACAATCCCGGGCTCGACTAAAGTGCTGCCGATAGCAATAATCATTGCAGCTACTCCGGCAAAAACCCCTCTCCTGGCAGTCTTCGGATCCTTCATCCAGTTAAGCGAAAAGACAAATAATGCAGTTGAAATTATATAGGCAGTTTGGACAACAGCGGGAATCATTTTTTATCCTCCTTCGATTTACCGGTACCTGAAGCTTTCGAAGGAGATTTAAACATCTTAAGCATGCGATCTGTTATAAGGAATCCGCTTACAATATTTGTCATCGAAGCAAACAGTGCAATAGCACCCAGCCAGGTAATGTAGCTTGGATAATCGCTTCCCGTAAGAATTAAAGAGCCGACTACGGCGATTGCCGAAATAGCATTAGTGAGAGACATTAAAGGAGTATGAAGCAGGCGGGAAACCCTTGTAATCACCCCGAGGCCGATAAAGGTGGCAAGCATAAAAACAAAGATCATGGAAAAGAAATCGGTCGACTGCGGTGTGCTGCTTTCTGCCGGAAAAACCGGAATGTTCAATAAGAGTATTATTAAAAGCATCTTTGCTAGATTAAACATAATGTCTCCTGGGTTGAATCTTATTTAAGAAGATCTTTAATTCTTTGGTTTATAACATCCCCTTTGTACGTTATTAAGGCACCTTTTAAAATTTCATTCTGGGGATCCAAATCCAGTTTACCGTCCTTGGTTATATATGAAACAAGGGATAGAAGATTTTTTGCGTACATTTCGCTCGAATGAGTAGGCACCAGGCTGGGAAGGTTCGGCTCACCGATAATCGTAACTCCATACTTTTTTACGGTCTTTCCCTTTTCACTAAGCTCGCAGTTCCCGCCGAATTCAACAGCCATATCCAGCACAACACTCCCGGGCTTCATATTTTTTATCATTTCCTCGGTAACGAGAACCGGAGCTTTTTTCCCCGGGACCAAAGCAGTTGTAATTACAATGTCGGCCTGGATAATATGTTTAAAGACTAATTCTTTCTGCTTTCGTAAAAACTCCTCGGAAGCTTCTTTAGCATAGCCGCCGGCATCCTGCATGCTTGCATCTGTCTCTACCTCAATAAATTTCCCGCCGAGGGAATGGACTTCTTCTTTTACCGCAGGACGCACATCGGAAACTTCAACTACGGCACCTAATCGTCTGGCAGTTCCCAACGCCTGCAGCCCTGCAACACCTGCTCCCATAATAACTACTTTTGCCGGAGATATTGTACCGGCAGCCGTCATCAAAAGGGGGAAAATTTTCCCCAATTCATCGGCACACATAATTACACTTTTGTATCCTGCAATATTTGCCTGGGAACTTAAAGCATCCATTTTTTGGGCAAGTGTAGTCCTCGGTATCATATCCATTGAAATTACGTCAATTCCTTTTTGAGCACAATATTTTGCATTTTCAGGGTAATTTAAAGGATATAAAAATGTAATAAGTAATGTACCGGATTTAATCAAATCAATTTCATTTTTAGTTTCAGGAAGAGAATTAATCAATTGCGGGTTAACCTGAGATTTTTCTGCGGGCCGCTGAACCTTTAAAATAATATCGGCTGTAGAATATAACTCTTCCAGGTTCTCAGTAATTTTTGCCCCGGCATCCTTATATTTTTCATTTGTAAAACCTGCATTTATCCCGGCATCTTTTTGAAGGCGGATTTCATACCCTATTTTTATTAACTTTTCTGCAACTTCGGGAGTTGCCGCAACCCTGTTTTCCCCGGCAAAAAGTTCTTTAGGAACGGCTATAATCACTTGCATTTCTCCTCATCAGGAACGAAGTCCCAATAAAAAATTATCAAAAATTAAGTAAAACTAAATGTTTTTTAAAAAAAATAAAGTGCTGCCGGACTGAAGTGTTTTTAAATGCTGAAAAATATTTCCTATAAATTTTCTAAAAAATATACGAAAAAAGATTAGCATAATATTTGTTCATTGATATTTGAGGTGATAACATGACGATACGTATAACATACAGGATAAACGATAATCTGGTGTCCGAGAGAAAGCTGTTAGTTCATAAATTGTCGGATCTTACGAGATTTATTTATAGAATAAACAACAACCAGAGCATTCGAATCATTAACTATTGGATTGTATAATTTTCTAAACAGTACAAGTATAAATTTCTTTATTCCTTCCGGAAAATGTAAGAAATTCTCAATCCTTTTTTTAAGTGAATTTATAACTATACTGCTTCAGGCTGTTCATGGGTCAGGCAATGAATAGTTCCCAATCCCCAGATTAAATCCACAGAATGAATTCCAGCAACAATACGATCGGTGAATAATTCAGATAGAACGCCGAGTGCAATTTTATCGTTCGGGTCGTTGAAAGTGGGCACAAGCACAAAAGAATTTGAAATATAAAAATTTGCGTAGCTTGCCGGAAGCCGTTCTCCTTTAAAATAAAGGGGAGAAGGCATAGGAATGTCAATAATTTCAGGCGATGATCCGTCCTCCAAAGTCTCACCCTCCAGTCTTTCTTTATTTTCTTTTAACCTGTAATAATTTTCGTCTTTGGAATTTTTTCCCTGAACAATAACTATAGAATTTTTATTTATAAACCTGCATAAATCATCCACATGACCGTGCGTATCATCGCCGGTAATACCTTTCGCAAGCCAGATTACTTTTCGAATCCCGAGATATTTATCAAATATTTCTTCATAATCTTTCCCGGTAAATCCGGGGTTTCTCACCTGGATATTGTGATCGAGAAGACACTCTTCGGTAGTCAACAAAGTTCCCGATCCGTTTGTATCGATGCTGCCTCCTTCAAGCACAACGTCGCTTCCTTTATGCTTTACTTTAAACTGTTTTAAATTCAAAGTTTCGGAAATGAACTCGGGAATCTTTGAGTCATTTTTGTAGTTGTCATATTTTGCCCATGCATTGAATTTAAAAGCAACAAGAACCTGCCGGCTTTTAATCTGAACAAATGCCGGGAAGGAATCTCTTAACCATCCCCTGTTTGTTTTGATTTTAAAGAAATCAACATTATTTAAATCCGTATGACAATCTTTTAAAATTCTTAAAGCGTTAGCCTGATGCTCTTTATTCTCAACCAATATTTTAACTTTTTCCCCGGCGGCTATTTTCCTGACAATTTCTCCGTATACCCAAGGAATGGGCGTTATTTTTCCTGGCCAGTCTTCGATATTATGCGGCCAGCCGATCCAAGTCGACTGATGTTTTTCCCACTCGGCAGGGATCCTTGCGTTAAAATCCTTCGGAAGCTCCTGATCTGTTCCGGCATCGATAAGATTCTTTCTTTTAGGGAGATGAGGCTTCTGCAATATTTTTCTTTTCATAAAATATATTTTTTAGAGATCAAATTAATTCAGGAGAAAAAGAATGATAGAACGGATAAACCGGCAGAGCCGGAAACAAGCATAGTTCAGATGTTAATCGTTAATAGTTCATCGTTAATCGTCTTCCGATTAACTATTAACGGTTAACCATTAACTTTCCATTTTACGCATAATTTAAGAACTAAATCATTCATCAATTAATCTTTTGTTTATATCAACATAGGAGTCAATACGGCGGTCCCTTAAAAAAGGCCAATTATGGCGAATGTATTCAATTCTTTCCAGATCTATTTCCCCCAGAATAATTTCCTCCTGATTTTCTGAGCCCTGGGCAATAACAATTCCCTGCGGATCTGAAATAAAAGATGAACCCCAGAATTCAATACCTTCGGAATTCCCGGTAAGTTTTTCAAGTCCCACTCTATTTACGGCTGCCACATAAATTCCGTTTGCAATTGCATGACTTCTCTGTATTGTTCTCCACGAATCGAGCTGCGCGGCACCGTGCTCCTTTTTTTCATGCGGATGCCAGCCGATAGCGGTAGGATAAAATAATATATCAGCTCCCTTTAATGCGGTTATCCTGGCACTTTCGGGATACCACTGATCCCAGCAGATTAAAGTACCGATATTTCCGAATTCAGTTGAGAAAGATTTATATCCGAGATCGCCCGGAGTGAAATAATATTTTTCATAATAAGCCGGATCATCCGGGATATGCATTTTCCTGTATACTCCTGCGATTTCACCGGAATTATTTATAACGACAAGGCTGTTATGATAAACGCCGGTTTTACGTTTTTCAAATAGAGGAACAATTACTACGACATTGTTCCCTTTAGCGGCGATGCAAGCAGCTTCAGTGCTTGGCCCGGGAATAGTCTCGGCAAGATTAAAGTTATCCGTATTTTCTTCCTGGCAGAAATACCGGGAACGGAAAAGTTCAGGAAGACAAATTACTTCTGCGCCTTCTTTTGCTGCTTTATCAATCCACGAAAGCGCATTTTTCAGGTTCCTTTCAGGGCTGGATTCCATTTTTAATTGGAGCAGACCAGCAGTAAATTTTTTCTTGACGTTCATTGTATCATCTACATTTAATAACCGAATGTTGAAACTAAAATTCCGTCGGAATTATATTCCTTGCTTCTTTGAAGCTTGTCCCCCTGAAAGTACTCTTCTTTTTTTAGTGTTCCGTTATTAAAATATGATCTCACCCACCCATCGAGTTTTCCATTCACATAATTTTCCTCCTGCAGCACGGCACCGTACAAGCCGTAGTATATCTTCTCCCCGGTTCTTTTTCCACTCTCATAAGATTCTTTCGTCTTTATCAGGCCGTTCTCATGATAAGTTTTAAATTCCCCGTTAAGAAGATTATCTGTATAATAACCGGAAGACTCCATTATTCCGGTTTTGTAATAAGTAATTCCTATACCGTTCTTTTGATTATTTTTGTAAGTGTACTGCGACATAAGCTCGCCGGTATCGTAATAATTTTTCGTCGGTCCTTTCTGAATCCCTTTAAAATATTCCTTTTCCGATTTCACACTGCCGTTTTCATAATATTCAACCGATTTTCCGTTCAATGTATCGTTGGTATAATTCCATTCCTCCTTTAAATAACCGGTGTCATAATAAAACTTTGCATAACCGTCTTTCAAACCGTTTTTATAAAATATTTCTTCCTTGATAGATCCGTTATCATAATAGTTCCTTTCGGTTTTGGATTGCTCCTGCAGCTTTCCGCGGTAATCGAATTTTACCCGGTTAAGCAGCTCGCCGTTTGAATAAACATCTTTGACCCGGAGCAATCCGCCCATATCGTAAATTCTGACTTCATTCTCGAGCTTATCATCAACATAAGTGGCTACTAGTGCGACCGCTCCGTTTTCGTGGTAGACCTTTGTCGGTCCGTCTAGTTTCCCATTTACAAAGGTTTTTTCAACTTCAAGCTTCCCGGATTGGAAAAAAGTCTTGGAAACATCCTGGAGAAGCCCGTTTACATAATTCCATTCACCCTGAAGCTCGCCGGTTTTATAATAAGTGTGAGTTATTCCTTCAAGCTTTCCATTAATATAATTCTGCTCGGCCCAAAGCTCACCCGTTTCATAGTACCATTTTGAAATTCCTTCCTTTTTCCCGTTTTTGTAATTCCATTCCCTGCTGATTTTTCCGTCGGGGAAATACCAGGTTGAAATTCCTTCCTCTTTCCCCTGGAAAAAACGCCATTCCTTCCAAAGCTTTCCATCGGGATAATATTCCTTGTAAATTCCGTGCAGCTGATCATTCCAATAATCCCCCTCGGTTTTTATAACCCCGCCGGGATAATAGGTTTTTTTAACTTCTACCTGTGCTTTTAAAAGATCAAAGGAGATAAAAAGCAATATTAAGATAAAAACTATCCTTGTCATTCTTGCATCATCAAATTTTTATTACATCCTGTAAAATTAAAACTATTTTAGTTGAAGGGAAATTGAGAAATGAGTTCCCACCCTTTTTGGGAATTTGATAAATCAAATACCTACTGCCTGGTTGTGAATCCGGACTTTTCAATTAATCCTTTGGCTTTTTCGGCAGTCTGCTGGGTATCAAAAGAAATTCTGAAGGTTCCTCCTGCGCCTTCCCTGATTTTAAGCAGCTCGATGTCCTTAATATTTATAGAATTCTCATACAAAACAGTAGTTAATCTGCTGAGCACACCCGGTTCGTCTTTTACATACACATAGAGATCAAAAAGAGGATTTAAGAAACCTTTTGTATTCTTAGGAATTTCATCCCTCTTCAGTCTCGCAGACTCAAAAAGTTTTTTCAGGGAAGCAAGATCGTCTTTAATCAAATAATCAATTATTTCAATAAGAGAAAGATTAAATTTAGTAATCGCCTGCAGAATTGATTTTTTATTGTTTTTTATGACAGGTTCCCAGATGCCGAAATCGCTAGATGCGATCCTTGTCATATCCCGGAATCCGCCGGCAGCAAAATCCAAAAAATTTACATCGCTGTTTTCGCTCCCTACCGAGTTAACCAGCGCAATTGAAACGAGCTGAGGCAAATGGCTGACGCCCGCGACAATTTCATCATGAAGATATGGATTCAGGAATTTTATTCTTGAACCTATTCCTTTAATTATCTCAAGAAGCAAATCATAATTCTCACATTCGGCTTTTTTATCGGACAAAATATAAACGGCATTCTCAAATAAAAGAGGATCGGAATTCTCATACCCGCTCACTTCCTTTCCCGCCATGGGATGTCCGCCGATATAAAACCCCTCGCTCCCGATGCTTTTCCATTTATCTTCGAAGATACCTTTTACGCCGCAAACGTCGGTAAGAACCGAATCTTTTTTTAATAAAGGCAATATTTTAGAAAATACCGTTAAAGATAATTCAGTGGGAAGGCAAAGAAATATCAAATCGGAATTGCAGGCTTCCTCCTCTGAATTTAAAATTTTATCGATAGTTTTTTCCTTAAGTGCCAGGAGTGAAATTTCTTTGGTATCGAATCCGCTTATTGAATAGGATGGACTATAATTCTTAACAGCTTTTGCCAATGAACCGCCGATAAGACCAAGACCGATTATTGAAATGTTCTTCATTAATTGAATTTATACTGCCGATTTATGCGATAGGAGACTGCTGTTCAGCTAAATATAGATATTACATTTTTCTCCCGATAACTTCGGCAATTGATTTTACTTGTTTCATTAATTCAAAAAACTGATCCGGCAGAAGGGCCTGAGGTCCGTCGGACAAAGCTTTTTCAGGCTCATTATGCACTTCAACCATAATTCCGTCTGCTCCGGCAGCAACGGCAGCCCGGGCCATGGGGAGAACTTTATCGCGGAGCCCCGTTGCATGTGAAGGATCTGCAATAACCGGCAGATGACTCCTTTTATGGACCACGGGGATAGCAGAGAGATCAAATGTATTCCTCGTATATGTCTCAAAAGTTCTGATCCCTCTTTCGCAAAGCATTACTTCTCTGTTCCCGTTCGATAAAATATATTCAGCAGACATCAGCAGATCTTCTACCGTGGCAGCCAGTCCTCTTTTAAGCATTATAGGTTTTTTTGTTTTGCCGAGATCACGGAGCAAGGGAAAATTCTGCATATTCCGCGCACCAATTTGAAAGATATCGGTGTACTCTTCAATTAAAGATATCTGGTTAGTTTCCATTACCTCAGTAATCACAAGGAGATTGAATTTATCGGCCGCTTGCCTCAGGAGCTTTAGTCCGTTCTCGCCCAGCCCCTGGAATGAGTATGGAGAAGTACGGGGCTTAAATGCGCCGCCCCTCAGAATTTTTGCGCCTGCCTTGGCGACGATCTCTGCGATCGTAAAAATCTGTTTTTCATTTTCAACGGAGCACGGCCCGGCCATCATAACCACTTCATTGCCGCCTATTGTAACATCACCGATCTTTATTTCCGTGTCATGGCTTTGAAAGCTCCGGCTTGCCAATTTAAATGGTTCAGTAATTCTATAGACTTCAGCAACGCCTTCGAGTATTTTAACATTACGGATGTCGAAATCGGGCTGAACGCCGATTGCACCTAGCACTGTAGTTTCAACACCTGTCGATTTATGAACTGCAAATCCGAATTCTTCCAGGTGTTTAATAACATTTTCGAGCTGCTTTTCGGTTATATTTTTTTCAAGAACTACTACCAATTTATTTTCTCCGATTTTTAATGAAAATTTTTCTCACCCGCCTCGACGGCTAGATTAATATGATCTTCTTTTGAAGGGACGGCGCATGAATATTCCGGGCTGTACGCGCAGTAAGGATTATAAGCCAGGTTAAAATCAATTGTATATATATAGCTTGAATCGGGATTCAGATCAAAATCGAGGTAACGGCCGACGCCGTAAGTCTGTTTGCCTGACGTTTTATCGGTAAACCAGATGCTGTAATAATCTTCTCCGTCTCTTGAAACGCCTTTATATACATTTAATTTGTAATCTTTTTTATCAAAATTAAATTTCACAAAACCGAATTTTACTATTTTTCTTTCTTCTCCTTTTGTTCCCAAAATTTTAATAGTATCCTTTTTTTCATATTGATAGAGCCTGCTTTTAAAAACAAATGAAGGATCAGGATCATAATACTTTAAAGGCTTAAAATGAACTTTACCTTTATAATTAAAGGGAGAACCGGGATCATTCTTCATATATTCATCTTTTTCGGCTCTGTATTTTTCAACCTTTTCAATGTATTTCCTTTGTTCAGGAGTATAATTTTTGCCACATGATCCCAGGAATAAACTAATTGAGAAAAGAAATAAAAGCGGTTTAAGAGATACTTTCATAAGATTTCCTAATAACAGCTATTTTGAGCTCAAATTTATCAAAATAAAAATTCTGTTAAAATGAAGAGTTCAGGGATTTTTCAGGTATTAGTTAACAAGGACGATATAGGATTAATTGAAATGCCGAGGAATTACCCGGGAAGTTTATTTTTATTTGATACATACAAAAAATTTTATAAAATCCAGAGAGATTATTTGATAAAATAAATGCTTCTATTCAACTTCTTTAACTTTTTTCTTAAGCTCGCTCAGCTTATTCAAGGCTTCAAGAGGAGTAAGATTATTTATTTCCATTTCATTAATTTGTTTCCTGATCTCATCATCCTTGAACTCAAACAGGCTAATCTGGTTTTCAAACTCCGGCTTCAGCTTTTTTAATTTTTCCTTTTTAATTTCATAAGGCGTCAGCTCCTTGCTTTCCAGGTTCTGGAGGACTTCTTTTGCCCGGCTGGTAATAAATTTCGGTAATCCCGCCATCTGCGCCACCTGTATTCCATAACTATGATCAGCTCCGCCGGAATTTACCTTATGAAGAAAGATCACTTTATCATCGTATTCACGGACTTCAACTTTATAATTTTTAATCCGCGGAAAAATAGTCGACATCTCATTAAGCTCGTGATAATGAGTAGCAAATAAAGTTTTTGCAGCAACTGCCGGATTTTCATGGAGGTATTCGGTTATTGCCCAGGCAATAGAGATCCCATCGAATGTGCTTGTTCCTCTCCCTATTTCATCTAAAAGAATTAAGCTTCTGCTTGTTGCATTATTCAGGATATTTGCAGCTTCCTGCATCTCAACAAGGAAAGTGCTTTCACCGGCAGTTATATTATCGCTTGCGCCGACTCTGGTAAAAATCCTATCGACTAATCCCACCTTAGCTTTTTTCGCCGGTACAAAGGATCCGATTTGTGCAAGCAGAACAATTAATCCGATCTGGCGCAGGTAGACAGATTTCCCGGCCATATTCGGGCCGGTTAAAATTATTATCTGCTCCGATGAAAGATTCATTCTGCAGTCATTCGGTGTAAACCTTTCGCCCGGCTGAAGAATCCTTTCAACGACAGGATGTCTTCCTTCAATAATCTCAAGCTCATCTCCATCATTTACTTCGGGCTTAATGTACTGATATTGATCGGCACAATCTGCCAGAGAAATTAAACAATCCAGCATTCCTAATAAATGGGCATCCTGCTGAATTGCTTCTGCTTCCCCAGAAATCAATAATCTTACCTCATTAAACAGCTGCGATTCCAGCTCATATATTTTTTCTTCGGCATGAAGGATCTTATCCTCATAAATCTTTAATTCGGGAGTAATATATCTTTCAGAATTGACAAGTGTCTGCTTGCGTATATAATTTTCAGGAATTTTATCTTTATGGGCATTGCTTATTTCAATATAATAACCAAAGACTTTATTATAATTCACCTTCAGGGTTTGGATCCTGGTTCTTTCTCTTTCCGTTTTCTGGAGGTTTGCAATCCAATCTTTGCTATTAATGGAAATATCCCTAAGCTCATCGAGTTCAGCACTGAATCCGCTCTTTATAATCCCTCCTTCTGTTATACTCAAAGGAGGAGAATCTATAACTGCTTTCTCTATTTTTTCGGCTAAATCTTCAAGAGGAAGCAAACTCCCGGCAATTTCAAAAAGATGCCTTACACCGGCCTTTATCATCAGATTCTTTATTACAGGAATTTTTTTCAGAGAAGTTTTGATATTTATTACTTCGCGGGGATTTGCTCTTCCCGTACAAACCTTGGAAATTAATCTTTCCAGGTCTCCGATTCCCTTTAACTCTTCCAGAAGATCTTTCCGCAGGCTTCTATTCTTAAAAAGCTCTTCAATGTTTTCCTGTCTCTTTCTGATTGGTTCAAGTTTTCTTAAGGGAGCGGAAATCCATTTTTTAAGCAGCCGCCCCCCCATTGCCGTTTCTGTTTTATCAAGAATTGAAATAAGCGAACCTTCTCTACCCCCTTCAGTCATTGAAAAGATAATTTCCAGGTTTCTTTTTGTAGCATAATCAAGGATCATAAAATCGGAAGGATTATAAGCCGAAATTTTATTAAGATGTGAGAGGTTAGCTTTCTGGGTTTCCTGGAGATAGCTTAAGACTGCGCCGCTCGAAATAATTCCGGCTTCAAAATCCTGGATGCCGAATCCTTTTAAATTAACGGTTTTAAACTGCATGAGCAGCAATTCTTTTGCATACTCATAATTAAAGATCCAATCATCAACCTTGGTAATCCTTATTGATGAATTTATTTTTTGAATCAGGGGAATCAGCTTTTCCTTATCTCTTTTCTGTATCAATATTTCCGAAGGGGAGATAGATTCAATTTGCTGCGGAATTAAATTTTCATCGATTTCATAAGTAAAAAATTCCCCGGTTGAGATATCGCAGAATGAAATGCCGGTCCGTCCTTCCTTAATACAGACGGACATGAGGTAATTATTCTTTTTATGATCCAGGAGCTTTTCCGAAAAAGCAACGCCGGGAGTAATTACTTCTATTACATCTCTTTTAACTATTCCTTTTGCAAATTTAGGATTTTCCATCTGCTCGCAGACAGCAACGCGGTAACCAGCTCTCACAAGCTTGGGGAGATAGGCATCGATCGCATGATGAGGAAAACCTGCCAAGGGTACATCTTCTGCTGCGCCGTTGGCGCGTTTTGTCAAAACAATTCCGAGAACCTTTGCAGCAACCTTTGCATCTTCCTCAAAAGTTTCAAAGAAATCACCTATCCGGAAAAGAAGGATTGTATCCGGATGCGCCTGCTTAATCTTATAATATTGATTCATTAAAGGAGTCTGCTGCATAGCATTCCCAAGTTTAACAAAACAAAAGATACTTTAATCTAAAAAGAATATCAATTAATAATGCCGGATTTTTTAAGAGAAGGTTTTTTAAATGCCAATAAAGAAGATGTAAATACCGCAAAAATTAGGAAAAAATCTCTTATCCTTGAGATTCCGGATACCGGATATCTGATTCAGCTAACCAGTATCAAGCATCCAGTATCAAGAATCCAGTATCAAGAATCTTTTAAAAAGGAAATTTCAAATATCTTGTGCATGAAGCTTAATTTTAGTCTTTGAGAATCATACGTATGCTTCCCTTTGGTTGAATTAAAAAGGAATTTCGTTATATTACTAACATTAAAAAGTCACTTCCGCTAAATTTCATTCAATTATTAATTCCGCCGGAGAACGTGAAAGAAGAATATCACAAGTGGTTTGCTCAATATATTAACCGGGAATTTGAAATGCTTGTATTCGGGCACTCAGGCTATCCGGTTATTCTATTCCCGACTTCGAAAGGACGATACTATCAGAATAAAGATTTTGGTTTGATTGATTCTGCTGCACAGCTTATTGAAGCGGGTAAAGTAAAGATTTATTGCCCGGACAGCATTGATGCCGAGAGCTGGTACAACTACTCAATTCATCCCGGAGAAAGAGTAAAAAAGCACATTGCATATGAAAATATAATCCTGCATGATGTAATTGAATTTGCAAGACATGAAACCGGCACAAGAAAAGTCGCAGCCGCAGGATGCAGCTTCGGCGGCTATCATACAATTAATCTTGCATTAAAACATCCCGATAAAGTAGCTTACGCTTTTAGTATGAGCGGTGCTTTCAATATCAGGCAATTCATCTTCGGCCACTATGATGATAATTGTTATTTTAATAATCCGCCGGACTATCTTCCCAACTTAAATGATCCTTGGTACCTGGACAGAATAAAACAGATGGGAATCATCCTTGGGACTGGTGAATATGATCTTTGTCTGGAAGAGAATAAAAGACTATCCGAAATTTTATATGGAAAAGGAATTGATCATTGGCTGGATATCCGGCAGTCTGCCGTACACGATTGGCCTGTTTGGAAGCAGATGTTCCCTCAATATCTTTCACAAATAAGTGAATAATCGCAAGTAAGCGGATAAAGTACAGCAGCTTACAACTCTTGTAATTTTTAGGAAAATCAATTCATCACTTCAAAAATATATCTTGTCAGATTATTATTTCGTTTTACAATATTATTTAAGCAAGGAATATTAAATGAAAAAGATCGGAATACTTTTCGGGCAGGAACGAACTTTTCCCCGAGCCTTTGTTGAAAGAGTAAATTCAAAAAAAGAAGACGGTATTAAAGCTGAGTTTGTTAAAATTGATAAGATCATTCAGGGAGATTCATCCGGATATGATGTAATAATAGACCGGATTTCGCAAGACGTCCCTTTTTACAGAGGATTTCTTAAAAATGCTGCTTTGAGCGGAACAGCGGTAATCAATAATCCTTTTTGGTGGAGCGCAGATGAAAAATTTTTTAATAATGCATTGGCAATAAAAATAGGTATTGCTGTTCCGAAAACTGTTTTACTTCCGTCAAACCAGCATCCTCCCGATACAAATTCGAATTCATTTACAAATCTTGCATATCCTTTAGATTGGGAAGCCATTTTTAATTATGTCGGATTCCCGGCTTATTTTAAACCATTCGCGGGAGGAGGCTGGAAAAACGTATATAAATTGAATAACCGGCAGGATTTTTTCCAGGCATACGGCGAAACCGGCCAGCTTGTGATGATGCTGCAGGAAGAGATAATTTTTTCCGATTATTTCAGATGCTATTGCCTTGACCGGAAAAATGTTCATATAATGAAATATGATCCCCGGCAGCCCCATCATTTAAGATATGTCCGGGGGAAACAAGACTCTGAAAAAAAATTATTAGCGAAAATTGAAAAAGGAGTGATTGCGCTTAATGTTGCATTGGGATACGATTTTAATACAGTAGAAATGGCAGTCCGGGATGGAGTTCCTTATGCAATTGATTTCTGCAATCCTGCTCCTGATGCAGACTTACATTCTGTTGGAGAAGAAAACTTTGAATGGATAGTTGAAGCTGCATCTAACATGGCAATTAAAAGAGCTAAAAATCATAAACCGGGAAAGAATAATTTAACATGGGGAGAATTCATAAGCTCGGCCGTTAATCAGAAAGCTTTTTAAAGTTCAAGTTCAAGAAGGATCAAGTTTAAGGTTAAGATCATATAACCATACGGACATACAATCATAGCGCGGCGAGCCGGCAACCAATGTTTGATGGAAAATGGATGATGAAAACTTATATCATTCAATCATTCAGCCATTCAATCATTCTTTTAAATATTGAAATTATATTATCAAAAAAATCCTGATCAAAAAGAAAATTTTTTTAAAAATATCATGGATGCATCTGCAACTTAGCATTCATGCAAAAATTCTTAAACTATCAATAAAATTATTATAAACAATCAAAATAAATTATTATGGAAAAGAATAGGTTATTCAGCATAGGGATTGAGGAGGAATTTCAGATTGTTGATCCGGAAACCCGTGAACTCCGTTCACATATTATGCAGATTTATGAAGAAGGAAGGATTATACTTGCAGAAAATATAAAACCTGAAATGCACCAATCGGTTGTTGAGATGGGAACGGATGTATGTAAAAATATTAAAGAAGCTAGGATGCAGGTTATCAAGCTTAGAAGTTTTTTGGCTAAACTTGCAAAAAAAAACAATCTCCGGATTGCGGCTGCGGGCACCCATCCGTTTTCTCATTGGAAAGACCAGGAAATAACACCTAACCCTAGATATAAAACAATAATAGATGATATGCAGGATGTTGCGCGGGCAAATTTGATTTTCGGCCTGCATGTTCATATAGGCATTGATGAAAAAGAAACGGCAGTACATATTATGAACGCAGCAAGATATTTCTTGCCGCATATTTTTGCACTCTCAACAAACTCTCCATTCTGGATCGGCAGAAATACCGGTTTTAAATCTTTCAGAAGCAAAGTTTTCGATCGTTTCCCGAGAACCGGCATTCCTGATTATTTTAACAGCTGGGGCGAGCTGGAAAGCTATATCAATCTTTTAATTAA
>DATKLQ010000109.1:0-5713 GCA_035542335.1 Ignavibacteriaceae bacterium
AGAACTCCCGCTTTCGGCCGAGAAATATAATGTCGAGGTATCCGTCGGAGCAATTGCCAGCTCCATTCGTAAAACTCCTCCTATGCCGTCGGAGGCATTATGCCATGTAAGGCCTGCATCCAGCGATTTAATTACACCCACACTATTTACAGTTGCATAAAGAGTATTAAAATTTCTGGGATTAGCTACAATTTGCTCAACACTATTTGAACCAGCATCGTAAACTTTATTCCAGCTTGTTCCGCCGTTTGTAGATCTGAAAATTTTTGATGAGGGAGCCTGTGCAAAGAAATCCTGATAATAAAATCCGCCGTCGGTGGCTGCGATAACAACATTCTCATTGGAAGGATCAACTACAATCCGGGTAATGTTTCCAAAATCAGTGCCGTTTGCGGTGCTTGCCAGCTGGTTCCATGTAGTCCCTCTGTCTGTCGTTTTCCAAATCCCGCTGCCGTCAACTTGATCCACATTAAAGAAACCCTCGCCTGTGCCTGCATAGATGACATTATGATTTGAAGCAGCCATGACTAAAGTGCTGGTGGCCAGGTTAGGGAGATCAGGTGTAAGGTTTGTCCATGAGCTCCCCGCATTGGTAGTTTTCCAGATTCCTCCGCTTACCGAGCCTGCAAACCAGGTATTATAAGTAGCATCATCCGGATCGACAATTATGCCGCGGGTTCTTCCGCTTACATTTCCGGGGCCTCTTTCAGTCCAATTTAAAACGGGACCTACAGAACTTTTTCTTAATGCCTTTAAGGAAGCTTTTGATTTTGCCAGCTCCCTCTGCTGATAATTAAAGGCATAGCGGGGTGCTTTATCACCGTTCTTTGTGCGTATCCCTTTTTCCCACACTTTGAAAAGATCAGGCCTGTCACTTTTCATCCCCTCCTCAATCATCATTTCCCTTTGAGAAACTAATCCCATTTTTTCTTTTTTCTTTTCCAAACTCGATTTTTCTTTTATTCCCTTTTCTTCTTTATCAGTCGACTTAAATTCCTTACTATAAAATTCTTTCTTATCGGCAATTAAAGAAGTGTTAAGAGAATTATGCTTCGAAGAAAGCTTTGTTTTTTTCTTCAAAACTGAGGATGAATTTTTGTATGCATCATCCTTGTTATTAATTTTAGAAATATTCATGTGCTCTTCTTTTGAAACTGATTTGAAGTTCTTCTGAGATCTTTGTTCCACATGAGGTCTCAAAATGAATAGAAAAAGAGCAGCCGCAAAAACCACAGCAAATAAAAGTAAGCCTGTTAGTAGCTTTGTTTTCATGGGGATCTCCTTTATGATTTATTGTTCTTTACTTTCAAAGTCAGGTTTTATTTTTCTTTTAACATTTACATCGTAGATATAACCGGGCCGGTGCCGGTTTTGGTCGTCTATTCCTGAAACTATTCCCGGAATAGTTGAAATCTTCAGCTGGCTTTCATTAAGCCATTTAATCTCGCCGTTTGGCAAGTTGTCTTCGAAAAGGATCTTGTCCTCCCGTATATCATAAATAAAAAATTTTAAAGGCGAATTTGATTGCAGTTCAGGATTTTTTGCAGATGCATATGCGGCAAAATAGGTTGAATCTGAATTGAAGAGAATTTTGCATTTACTCCCGAGCTTCGATTCAGCAAAATTGTTATAAGCCCGGGAAGGATCTTTTACTTCAGACGAAGGTTTCGAAGCGCAGCAGGCATTTATTAAAATTGCAATAAAAATAAATGCAACAAATTTTTGCAGCATGTTTTTATTAATCTTTTGGACTAATTATTAATATTGAAATAAACCTGCCTTCGGATAGCAGGGAAAAAAAGCTTCTTGTGGTGTTTTTTAGGAAAGAAATCTTATTGATTTTTCCAATTCTTAAATACTAAAAAAGATTTTGTTAACAAAGCATTAATAGTCTTTTTTCTTCTCAAAGTGATTTAGAACAAATTGCCAGCAAAATATAGTATCTAAGAGTAGCTGTTCGAGACAATTAAGCTGTTTTTTTTTCAATTTGATCGATATGATGCTGCATATGGCCGAGGTAATCTATAATAATATACCCGAGACCAACAGGTTCATCTGAGCCGATTGTAAAAGAACGGCTTAAGTATATTTGAGGCATTTTAGAAATAAGATGAGCGAGATGCAGGTTATAAAACTGCCATAAGAATATTAATTCTTTCCAACTCCTATCATTATGTTTTTCAATTTTTACCCATTCGTTTTGTTCATATGAGATTAGTTTATTTGAATTTTCATACTGTGCACGAACGAATCTCTGATGATTATTTGCCGCAGAATCTATCAGGTGCCCCAGTATTTCTTTTATGGACCATTTATCGGGATTGGGTTTAGCCGAAGCATCGATCTCACCTAAATTCTGAAATTTAAGAATAAAATCTTCGACAGTTTTTCTAATCCCATTCGAAATTTTATCCGGTATTTCGGATACTTCGTTTATTGGCTCAGCAAAATGCCTGATAGGATATTTGGTTTGTATCATAATTTATAAAATCGAATGAAAAAAACCCCTCCGCCTAGGAGGGGTGTGAATACACTGTTAGAGAAATTTTATATTGAAACGTGCGAAACGCTTAAAACATTTTTATTCTCATTCATTTTTTTCAGCATTTCGGCAGTTACGGGAGCTTTCAATTTCATTGTACAGCATGCAACCACTCCGCCGTCAAAAATAATATTCTCAATCTCCTCGATATTTATGCTTCCCTCGCGGATAACGCTTAGTATAGATGCAAGAACTCCAGGCCTGTCGTAATGCTTCACCACCAGCTGATGATGTGCCTCGGTGATTTTGGTTCTGTTTACCCAGTGGGCAATTATTCCGCTGGATACATAATCTTTAATTATTCTTACGGTTTCTTCCGCAACGGCATTCTGAGCCTGCTCGGTGGATGCCCCGATATGGTGGGTAACATAGATATTCGGCGAACTCTGCAGTTTTGATTTTACTTCTCCGGCTTTCTGTTCAGGCTCCCCTTTGAAAACATCCAGGGCTGCACGGATATTCTTCTCTTTTATTACTTCAAGAAGAGCATCTTCATCAATAATATCGGCGCGCGAAGTGTTTATAAGCAGTGAATTAGGCTTCATCCACTTGAACATATCTTTATTGAACAATCCTTTTGTCTGGGGAGTTGCAGGGAGATGTATAGTTACAATATCGCAGAGAGGCAGAACTTGATCCATTTCCGAGAAATCTTTTATCATTACACCTTCAATCCGTGAAATATCTTTCCCGTAAACATTCATTCCAAATGCAAGGGCTCTTTTCGCTACTTCTTTCCCTATATTTCCTACACCGATGATGCCGAGATTTTTTCCGAATAAACCTTCCGCTTTTGAATATTCCCCTTTATTCCATTTCCCGCTTCTGAAATCAACTACGTTATCCGGGATTCTTCTATCCAATGAAATCATTAACCCGATTGCCAGCTCGGCAACGGCAATGGAATTCATCCCGGGACAATTTGCCACATAAATCCCTTTCTGGTTGGCGGCGGGGATGTTTATATTATTAACCCCTGAGCCTGCACGGATGATGAGATTTAAGTTTTTACTGTTGTTTATGGTTTCCGCGTTAACTACAGTTGAACGCACGACAAGGATATCTGCTTCCTTTGCTGCTTCCGGGAGATCATTTTCCCCGAGCTTGGGAGAATAAATAACCTCGAGATCCATGTCCTGCATCTCTTTTATATAGTTTTCCGGAAATTTGTCAGCGATTAGTACTTTTACTTTCATTTTTCCCTCTCTTGTTTCTTAAGGTATTCAGACTTGCCAGTCTGTGTATCTGATAAAGTAAAATATTTTTTAACCGTAATTCTATGAAGAATAAATTTCATTCACTATAAAGCATTGGAATTTTTAAATTGAATTTCTTTGCATTTTGAACTGCCTGTTCATAGCCGGCATCAGCATGGCGTACAATACCGAGTCCCGGATCGTAGGTCAGCACTCTTTCCAGCTTTTTTTCGGTTTCTTTCGTACCATCTGCTACAACGACCATTCCCGCATGAATAGAGTTGCCTATACCTACACCGCCCCCGTGGTGTACCGAAACCCAGCTAGCGCCGCCGATTGAATTAAGTAAAGCGTTAAGAATCGGCCAATCTGCAATTGCATCGCTGCCGTCTTTCATTCCCTCGGTCTCCCGGTTCGGAGAAGCCACCGATCCGCAGTCCAGGTGATCCCTTCCGATCACTATGGGGGCACTAATTTTTCCTGAAGCTACCAAGTCATTAAAAATTTTTCCCATAGCAGCACGCTCTCCGTATCCGAGCCAGCAGATTCGAGCGGGCAGGCCCTGGAAGCTGACTTTTTGACGCGCCAAATCTATCCAATTGCACAATGGTTCGTTTTCCGGGAAAGCATTTTTAACCGCTTCATCTGTGGCATAAATGTCGTTAGGATCTCCCGAAAGCGCAGCCCACCTGAAAGGACCTTTTCCGTCGCAGAATAAGGGCCTGATGAATTCAGGTACAAACCCGGGAATATTAAATGCATCGGCTACTCCGTTATTCTTGGCTTCACCGCGTATATTATTTCCATAGTCAAAAACTACGGAACCGAGCTTCTTAAATTCAAGCATCGCTTGGACATGCTGGACGATTGTCCTCCTTGCAAGTTCCTGGTATTTCGATGGATTCATTTTCCTAAGCATCAGGGCATTTTCCAGGCTCATACCCATGGGCACATATCCGTTTAGAGTATCATGCGCGGAGGTTTGATCCGTAATTACATCCGGTATTATATTCCTTTTTAGAATTTCCGGAAGAACCTCCCCGGCGTTTCCGGTTAAGCCGATTGAAATAGCCTCTCCTTTATCTTTAGCACGGAGGACAATTTTTAGAGCTTCATCCAAATCTTCGCATGCAACATCCAGGTAGCCGGTTATAATTCTTTTCTGAATTCTGGTTTTGTCAACCTCTACTCCTATGAATGCGGCTCCGTTCATTACGGCAGCAAGCGGCTGGGCACCGCCCATTCCTCCCAATCCGGCAGTTAAAAGAAATTTTCCCCTGAGTGAATCTTTAAAATATTTCCTTGCGCACTCGGCAAAAGTTTCATATGTACCTTGGAGTATTCCTTGCGTACCGATATAGATCCAGCTTCCAGCAGTCATTTGACCGTACATCGTTAATCCGAGCCCTTCCAATCTCCGGAATTCATCCCAATCAGCCCATTTGGGAACAAGCATGGCGTTTGAGATTATTACCCTGGGTGCATCGGTGTGCGTTTTAAAAATTGCGGCAGGCTTGCCGGATTGAATGAGAAGTGTTTCATCATTTTCGAGCTCCTTAAGGGAGGATACAATTGCCCTGTAGCAATCCCAATTTCTTGCTGCTTTTCCGCTTCCGCCGTATACAACGAGCTGCGAAGGATTTTCAGCAACTTCCGGATCCAAGTTATTCATCAGCATCCGCATTGCAGCTTCCTGGACCCAGCCCTTGCAGGTTATTGAAGAGCCTGTAGGAGCTTTAATTATCTCAGCCGCGGTATTGACTCCAAACATCTTCAGTTTTTAAAATGTTCCTGGTAAATATTTTTATACTGCTTAAGCATTGAATTATAAAGCCATTTTTTTAAAAACCATACTTTCGCGCGCTCTTTTTCCAGAAATTTAATATTCTGCTCGAGCTGGTGTACCAAACGGGTTCTTTCGTCTTTAGTAAATTTAATTGATTGCTCGCTGCTGTTCAATTTCTCCAATATAGAT
>DATKLQ010000110.1:0-2196 GCA_035542335.1 Ignavibacteriaceae bacterium
GGCAGCTCATCCAGAATCAATGCTTCGAAATAAGTAATAATATTTTTTTTGTCGACAGGGATAGAATCAATTACTTTAGGTCTTGCTCCCGTAGCAACAATAATTTTATCGGCAGATATTGAATCAATTTTCTTATCATCATTATAAATATCAATCTGGTTTTTTGAAGATAATTTTCCAATTCCTTTTATCCTATCGACTTTATTCTTTTTTACAAGCATCTCAACATTTTTTGTAATACGATCGGATATTTCCCTGCTCCTGGTAATTATTCTTTTCAAATCAAATTCAAGATCTTTATACTTTATTCCAAAGTCTTGTCCATGCTGCTTTAATGTATCGATTATCTCAACATTTTTCAGCAAGGATTTAGTAGGAATACAGCCCCAATTAAGGCAAATGCCTCCCAGGGGCCTATAATCGATTACTACGGCCTTAAATCCGAGCTGCCCGGCACGTATAGCGGCCACATAACCCCCCGGCCCGCCGCCAAGAACTGCGATTTCATAATGTTTTCCCATTTTACCTATTTATTATTCAGGACAGGTTATTCGTTTAAGAAGACAAATATAAACAAGAGGCTTAAAAGATGAAAATATAAATGGTTTTGATGTTTTTCCTCTCACGAATAGGAATCATTATGAGGAAATATCATTCTTGATAATATTTAAGGAAATTTCATTGATTAATTGGATAAAATATAGATTTATAATTGGCAAGTAAATTGAGATTTATAAATCTTAAAAATCCGGGGACTCAAATGAATAATATATCTGAACCGAATCCAAATTTAGCTGAAGACGGCAAAGAAGAACTGCCGATTTTTCCAATCAGTGCAGCTGCAAGGATTCTTAATGTTTCTGTCCATACTTTAAGGATGTATGAACGTGAGGGATTGATAATTCCTTTCAAGAAATCCACCGGCCACAGGCTTTATTCTCAAGCTGATATAGAACGCCTTAAATGCATCCGTCATGCGATAAATGAATTAAAAATCTCAATTGCCGGAATAAAAACAATTCATTCGCTGATCCCATGCTGGAAAATTAAAGGATGCAGCGAAGATGACCGGAAGAATTGCAAAGCTTATGCTTCACATTCAAGCCCTTGCTGGTTATTTATGCACAAAGAGAATAGATGTGAAAATTTGAACTGCAAGAATTGCGAGGTATATAAAAACTATTCCGAATGCGGAGCAATAAAGGAAAGCATCATCAAATTTATTAATGAATGAAAAATAACCCGTAAAATCATGAAGAAAATAGTTTTGTTCCTTCTTTTAACCGGTATTGCAATTGCATGGACAATAAATTTTTTAACACCGGTTTCAATTGAAGAAAGTAAATTAACCCAGCTTGAGAAAAATTATCCTAAGAAAGAGACCTCTTCCGCGGATCATTCCAAGTTTGCCGTCCTGCAAAAAAAATTTTCATCTCCCATGGAGGCAACGGAAGCTTGTATTTCATGCCACAACAAAAGGCAGTTCGAAGTAATGCAGTCGAGCCACTGGAACTGGGAAAGAGAAGAATATATTGAAGGACGCGGAGTGGTTTACATAGGTAAAAAGAATGCAATTAATAATTACTGCATCGGGACTGAAGGAAATGAGCAAAGCTGCGCCAAATGCCATATCGGATACGGGATGACAAGCAAAATGTTCAGCTTTACAGATCCTAAAAATATTGACTGCCTTGTCTGCCATGATAATACTGAAACTTATGCTAAAGGAAACGAGCTCGCAGGCCTTCCTGATCCTAAAATAGATTTAAATTACATATCTCAAAATGTTGGCAAACCTAAAAGATCAAACTGCGGCGTCTGCCATTTCTACGGCGGCGGCGGGAACAATGTTAAGCACGGCGATCTAGAAATGTCCATGTTCGAACCTTCAAAAGATACTGATGTGCATATGGCGGCCGAAGGCGTCAATATGCAATGCATCGACTGCCATAAAACCGAAAATCACGTTATTTCCGGTAAAATGTATTCTTTATCTTCAATGAATCAGAACCGGGTTACATGCGAGCAATGCCATACTCAAAATCCGCATGAAGAAAATATTTTAAATGAGCATACCGTAAAAGTTGCATGCCAGACTTGCCACATACCGGTTTATGCCAAGGTAAATGCAACTAAAACCGATTGGGACTGGTCTACTGCCGGAAAGCTTAAAAACGGACAGCCCTACGAAGAGGA
>DATKLQ010000111.1:0-6450 GCA_035542335.1 Ignavibacteriaceae bacterium
ATTGTTTCCCAGGCGCCGGTTCTTTCATCCTCCTTAAGTTCAACCTTAGGCAATTTTATTACAAGAATTACAATTGACATTAAAAAAGAGAGTAATGCAAAGATCCAGTATAAGGAAACCCATGGGAGAGATTCCGGAACCAGCTTCGAGAGAGATAATAAAATTATATTATCATTAATGTTCCCGCTTTCCAAGTTCTTCACAAGGAAGGAGTAAAGCTGGGGACTTAAGAAGGAGGCGCTGCCGAAAAACAATTGAGCAAAGACTGAGTTAAAAGCAAAATGTACTTCTCCGCCTGCAGTCCTTAAAAGAGGATTTATCGCTACTTGAAGCATAGCCATTCCAAAACCAATCAGGAATAAAGATATAATTACAACGCTGAAAAATGGGACGAGAGCAAAAAACAAAGCTCCAATCCCGGCCAGCAGGAATGCAGCGGCCATTACTGATTTTTCACGATATTTTTCTATAAGCATACCCGCGGGAATTGATATGAGATAGGCTATAAAAAAGGAGAATGGTAAAAACGATACCATAAAATAATTCAGATCAAAGCTTTTGATTACATCAGGGATTATCGGCCCTATGATGTTTGTGAGCAAAGAAATTACAAAGAAGACTATAAAAATAAGGACAACTAAAAAATAATTTCTCTTCATGTTAATCCGGTTATTTTTCAGGAAGTTATAAATTCCATCCTTTTACAATCAATTTTGGCTTTTCATTTTTATCTGTTCTCTTAAATCGCCCTGTAATTTTCTTTTGTGTATGGGGTAGCAGCGATACATAGTTATCCGACCAGAATATGGGCAGGAAACTCTCATTTGTTTTTTGATTCACAACATTTAATTCAATAAAGAAAGCAATCTTATCCGAATTATTCTTCAGCAGCACTTCAACTGTTTGTTCTCCTTTATCTTCAAAAAAATTTTCCGTACAGCTTATTTCCGTTTTCGGAAGATTATTTAACTGCTTTAGATCTGCGAAGGACTCAATCGGTGTATAATACCAATTTGAGCTGTCAAAATTCATTTTATCTTCTTTTGATGATATCCAATAAAAATTATCACTAATAAAATTATTAGAAGAGTCTTTTAATTCAAGATTTATAAAATGCAAATTCGTTAATGAATCCATATCAGGTAAATCCAATATCTTCTGCGATCTATTCTCGTCAATATTAAACTTTTCTTCCTTCTCAAAAATTAATTTTGAATTAACATCAAGGACTTTAATATCTGCCGTCAAATTTCTAAAATCCTGATAATAATCATTTACAATGTATATATCTTTATCTTTATAATTATATACAAGATTTAAAGGTTGACAGCCTTTTTTAGCCCCATAAAAAGCTCCGTTCGGCATCAAACTATAATCGAAAAGGTTCCAATAGAGACTTGGCCAGGCGGAGTTGAACATCCATTGAACAACGCCGGTTGAGATAAATTTATTAACACCGAAAGCTTCAAACATAGGCCGCATTGCTTCATAATTTGACATCCGGGATTTTATCAGAAATTCTTCCAGCGTTTCAGCTTCACCATACCGGTTATTCAATGCTTGTAAAAAAATATCTAGGTTATCAAATTCGTTTTTTGCACAATGGAAATACCACATGCTGTCAATAGGCCACAAATTTTCTTCAGGCAACATTTTCTTTAAACTCGCTAATGGCGGGACTTGGGGGCCGGGTCCTGTTTCCGTATTAAAACCATATGCACCGCCGTGTGCAGTATCTGTATACCAATAATCAGGCGGTTCGTATTGATAAGGACCGTACATCTTAACCCGTGAATCTTCGTATATCTTGTTTATGTTTTCCGGTTCCGGGACTTTTATATTCTGGCATGAAAGTAATCTTGGCCTGGTAGGATCGGATTCATCCAGATAAGTAATCATTCTGCCCTGAACTTCCGGATTCGGATATTTATCACTTCCGAGGATCCACACAAATATACTCGGATGATTTCTTAACCACTTTACCTGCTGATTATACGCCCAAGTCTGCAGTTCAATATCTCTCGGAGAATCAATGCACATATATTTAGTTTCATCCCTGCCGCAATACGCTTTCCATTCCCATTGGCAGCTCCATCCCGCCATTATTAAAATTCCATTTTCGTCTGCGGCATTATAGAGAGTTTCATTTTTCCCCCAGAAACCTTCGAGTCTTATTGTATTTAAATTCATATGCCGGGCGTATTTAATTTGGTCAATTACCTTTTCATCACTGTCGTTCAGCATCATATCATCTGCCCACCCGGCGCCTTTAATTACAATTTTTTTTCCATTGATCTTATAGCCTTTGTAGCCTTGTTCATTAATAAAATCTTCCGCCTCACGTATACCGAATCTAGTCTTCATTTGATCGGAGACTTTATTATTTGCTTTAACCTGTAAAGATAAGTTATAGAGATTGGGCTCTCCCAAATTATTAGGCCACCAAATCTTTGGATTTTTTATTTTTAAATCGCTGTCATCTTCAGAAGAGATAATTATTTGAGAGGTTTCAAACGGCTCGAGGGAAAATGTTTTTGAAAATGCTCTGCCCTCTCCGAGCTCACCTGCTAAGAACCCCATAACCTTTTTATTTGAAAAATTTGTCAGCTGCGCTGAAATAGAAATTTCAGCTTCATCTAAAGTTTCCGTATTCAATTTTGTACTTACAAAAACATCATCTAATGAAACTTCTTTTGTCTTTTTTAATTTAACGCCGCGCCAAAGCCCCATCATTTTATCCGGCGGGGCCGGATTCCAATCGACAAAGCCGATAGTAAGATCTCCATTTACAGGCGGAATTATTTTAACTGCAATAATATTTTTCCCTTTGACAAGATAACCGGTAATATTAAAATCAAAGATGCCAAACGGACCTTCAAGCTTATCTTCCCCGGCAGCCATCCTCCCGTTGATCCACAACTCTGCTTTATAATTTATACCATCGATAGTTAATTGATAATTATCATTTTTCCCAAGCTGATCAATTTTAAATTCCTTTCTGTACCACCACGGTTTTTTAAATTGTTCTTTAGGAATATCCAGCAGGTTTTTTCCAAAATAGGGGTTTTGATAAACACCGTTTTCGACTAACGCAGCGAGAACCGTTTTAGGAACATCAGTCTTATAAAAATCATTTATTTTAAAACCATCGGTAGAAATTATGCTGTCTTCAGCATTTGTTTTTTCGGAGGAGAATAATATCCAATCTTTATTAAAAGAAGTTTCGGATAATTTTTTAGCCTTAAGTGAAAGAAAACCAATAATAATAAAAGGGATTAGAAGATGAAATTTTGGAGTAAGGGGGATAAATTCCGGCATTAATTTTAAGCAAATTTATTTTGCGGATAACTTTAACCGCTAACATAAAAATTATCAAGGTTAAGAGAAAGTCTCCGAAGGTCGTCAGACTCTCGTCAGAGTCCGAAGACTCAGGCGGAGTCTTCGACCGCAGAGTCTGACGGACTCTGCGAGCGAGCCTCGCCCGTCTTGGCTCGGCCCTGCCTCGACTTGGTATCGAGCCAAGGCGGACAAGCCAAGACAGGCCAACGGCGGGAGAATGAGAATGAGAAAGATCGTACCGAAATCCCAGTCATTTTTGAAAAAGATCTCAGGTTTATTTCAGTAATAACATCTTCTTTGTAATGATTCCATCCGGGGTGCGCAGCCTGTAAAAATAAATTCCGCTTGAAAGAGATGCCTCTGAAAAAAGAATTTTATGTTTCCCGGATTTCTGAAATTCATTGACCAAAACCGATACCTCCCTGCCTAACAGATCGAATACCGAAAGATGTATTTTACCGGAGTTTTTTAATGCATAAGAAATTTCTGTAGAAGGATTGAAAGGATTTGGATAATTCTGATAAAGCTCAATCCGTTCGGGAATCTCCTGATGCAGATTCTCCGCCGAGGTAAGCAAATCATCTCTCCCGGGAGAGCCATGTACAGCATAAGAAGCCCTCCAGTTTGCGGGGTCATGTAAATCGCCCGTCGGATTGATCTCTGTCGGAACCAAAGAATTACCATTTCCGTCGGGTAATGCCGGCCAGGGAGCCTGATCGCTGTAAGTAACAGAAAAGATCGTATCCCGGGTTGAAGTAACTAAAGTTATTGTTTCTCCGCTGTTGTTTAGCTGCCCGGAGTAATCTCCAAAAGGAATAAATCCATAACGGCTGTTAAATTCCACTTGATTCGAAGCCAAGACAATAAAGTTACCAGGTTCAATAATTGTACCTTCAGGGAAAGTATATGTAATTCCGTCAATAAAATTTGCCAGAGACAGGTTGATAGGAGCGGATCCGGTATTTTTTAATTCAAGGAATTCATATTCATTATCGTTTATTGTGTCACCCACAGCAATGCTGTCCAGAGGATGATAATGTATTTCTGTGATTTTAAGGTTGGAAGTTTCCTCGCTGGTAAAAAGGATAATTTCATGAAGTGCACTCCACGTTGTACCATTTTTAACCCGTGCTTTAATTACAGTCGTCGAATTTATGGGGAGCTCAATTTCATCTCCGCCGTCTTGGGCTGATCCTGATGTTTCTCCGCCAATTAATCTAGGATCCTTCGAATCGAGAGTGAATAAAATGCTTCCGTTTGTGCTATTCGGATTTTGAATTTTCAAAACATAATCCGGCTCGACTTCCAGGCTACCGGCACTAATTTTTGCATCGTTATTAATAAACTCCGGCGGATCAATATTAGGGTATAAACCGGCATCCTTTAATTGATTTAAAACAATGTTTGTCCGGTATGGAAAATAATTATTCACAATATCATCAACGGCCCACTGCCAAAGATCTTGAGTCCCGGGAGGATTAAGGTATTCATCTCCCCAGCGTGCAGATTCACCAATAATTGCCGAGTCAATTTCATTGGCCCTGGAAAGAAACAAGGCAGAGACTTTACCAGGGGTCATACACCCTTCATTAAAAAAATGTTTATAAACATGATCCGCAAACCGAATTCGATACTCGGCATTCTGAGTTAATTTGTAATGCAGCCACTGCGGGTGAAATCCCGAGAAGGACGATACAGTCATCTTATATCCGTCATTTAAATCGCCGATATTTACACGGTTTTCATTAAGACCGATTCCCGGCCCTTCACCGGCAGTGGTTCTCAAAGTATGTTCGGCATCATGTGCAAAGAATTTAAATCCTTCTTTACCGTTCCTATTATAAATACAATAAAAATTATTAGGGCCTTTGTTATTTCCGAATTTGCTGGTCGGGCTGTCAAAGTTTCCGGCGTAAAAAATAACCAGCATGTAATCGATTAAGTTGTCAACATCGAGAAGCACATTGTATGAAGGATTGACAGTTCCATCCGTATTTAATCCCAGCAGCCTAAAATAATTAGTATTGTTCTGAAATCCGGAAACACACATATTCCATAGTGTTTGATAAGCGGTCAGATTTCCATCCGTGGCCTCAATTGTATAATTATCAGTATCCATTTTTATCACGTCATAATCTTCAACACTTCCCCCAAAATAGGAGGCGGCAAAACGGGCTTCAGGTCTTTCCTGTGATTGAAATATACCCCAATAGTATCCGTTTATATATAGATGATAATAACGGCTTCTTGTATAAGGCTGCCCCATTTCCCTCTGAAGATCCCTCGAAAAAACATCGCGGTTCATAGTATTATACTCACCCTGATGCCCCGGATAGCTCCATGAATAGTTTTGACTGGTTCTCAGATCCATTTTATCAAATTCATCGACACCCTCATTCCCGAACATAGGATACTCCAACTTTCCTTTTCCGTATTCTTGGCGGAAAAACAATCTAAATGCATGCTTAGGATTTTCAGGATGGCGGCTCCACCCTCCACGTATACGTAAACCGGCATTTATTTGAAAACCTTCAGTGCTGTCGGGAAATATAAGTTCAATAGAAGCAGGTCTTTCCCATTCCATTCCATCCTGCATAGCATTTACATAAATACCGCTGTCCGGGCTGAATAGATTTTTCAGATCGGTTGTAATTGAAATAGATGGGATAGCAAGCATAGCATCATCGATTAAGCTTGCATATCTCGAATCGTTTAATATGTTGGGATCCATTCCATAATCAATCCATTGCCCGGACGTTGTTTGGTCCGGCCATCCAGTACCGGGTTTCTGTTTATCAGGAGAAAGTTCACCTATTTTACTAATAAAGAGATACGTTTGAGTAACCGATTCGCTCACAGTATCACCGACAAGGGTACATGCACGAAGCGTAACGCCGGGAGTTTTCCCCCGTCCTCCCGTAGTACTTTCCGGATCTATATTAATGACAGCGGGAGAACTTTGAATTATTACTGAAGCGGAATACCGCGGATCGGAACCATCAAGGGTATATTTTATTGAAGCATTGGTGGTTTCCGTATAAACATTAAGATTAAAACTATTCTCATAGAATCCATGTTTGACGGAAAATTGGGGAACCGGAAGAGTATTGG
>DATKLQ010000112.1:0-10552 GCA_035542335.1 Ignavibacteriaceae bacterium
ATAATTTGTCCTTCCAGGTTTTTCCCCTTTTGTTTTGCAAATAATGATACTTCCACCAGGTCTCCGCTGAATGCCGTATTTAAATTTCTAGATGCGATGAAGATGTCTCCTGTTTTATCATTCCGGGGTATCACAAAACCGAAACCGCCTTCATTAATCCTAAGCTCGCCGGTTATCGTGTTTGCGGGGGTATTAAGCTTATAACGTTTGCCGGATTTTAACAAGAATTCTTTTTCATAAAGCTGGTGAAGCTGTGCTTTTAAGCTGGAGTAATCTTTATCGGAGTTTATGTGAAGTTTTTTTGCGATTTCTTTGCTTTTAAAACCTCTGGCCGGATTCTTTTCAAAAAATGAAACAATTTCTTTTTTCATTAAAATTCAAACCTATATCTAAGACCTATTTCATTAACCATTTCCCTGGATAGGCTTGTTTCATTTAAAGCACGCTTCCGTTCTACTTTCCCGATAAGTCTCTTTGTAATAGGGTAATTTATCTTAAAATTGGCTTGGCTTATATCGTTAAAAGACTCGGTGCTTGTGCCGAATTCATAGCTGAATTTTCCGATCTTACCTCCCAAATTGATTAAAGTATTATTATCCGCTGTTTGTCTTAACTCAACACTTTTAATTACACCGTTTGTCTGATTATTTAAGAATCCGCCTACTACAGAGCCTGCTACCGAAGCAGCATAGTTCGCAGTGGCTTTGTAATCACTTTGTGTAGCTTCATCTTTAAACTTTCCCAAGATCATAAACATTACTGCATCGGATGCGTCTTTTGTCGGATCGGGTTCATTATTTTCAATATTTTTTTCGCCCCGGTATACCAGTATATTATCCTTCCCCTGGATTAATTTTTTGTCCATTTCTTTTAAAGGACCCTGCAGCTTTATTTTCACAGCCACCAGGATACCTTCTTCGGGTACAGATTCACTGCCGGAGGCAGTGGAATCCGCCGGATAATAATAATCCGAATAAGTAGCAGTAATATCCAAAATAGGGTTAGAGAGATCGTTTTCAAATTTTATTGATCCTTCGGCATCAAGAGTTTTTATAAATTCCAGCTTTGAGCCTTCAAGCAGCTTCAATTCACCATTTGCCACCGGTCTATCGCCGGTTTTTTCATAATCGAAATTCCCGCTTAAAACAGCAGTCAGGTTCTGGTTGAACTCTTTAGAAAGAACAAAAATGTTTGTCGCTTCATCTTCAACTTTAACATCTATTTTATAGTTCAGTTTGCTGAACAGAGATGATTTAGATTCACTAGTTTCGGATCTGCTGCGGGATAATTCAACGAGTTTGTCAAAGTCCAGCCCTTTTTTCATGGAGTCTTCGTCTGCAGCATATTTGTAAATAAAATTTTCGCTTGATCTAGTGTATCCCGACCTTGCAGGGGGGAAGGTAAGCTTGGCAATTTTAATTTCCACAGGAGCTTCAAGATAAGCTCCTTCATCCTTTGAACTTCTAAAAACGACATTCTCGTTTGTCGCAATTACAAGATCGCCGTAAAACGGCGAATCCGCTGTCTTGGAAGCATCACTCAATACTTTTAATGTGCCATTAATTGAAAGCTGAGAAGTAACTATATTGAATCCGTTTAATACCAGTTCCCCGCTTCCGGTCATTTTGCCGCCGTCCTTTGTGTTTGGACTGTTCTGAATATAAAGGTTTTCAAGGCGGAGGCTGCCGGGCTCAATTTTTATTTTGAGACCTGCCTCATAATCGAGATTATTTGCCTCTACATTGAAGGAAGCATTCTTTACTTCTATAAAACCGGAAGGCGAAATATCATCGGGCGGATTCCCGTATAATTTTAAATCGGCAGATAAAATTCCCTGCAGCTTGTTGATTGAAGGAAGCACATCTCCGAACGCTCCCAGATCGAAATTATCGGCCTTCAATGAAATATTCAAAGGATTTCCATTGTACATCCTGCCTGTCTTTCCGTTAAGAGAAAGGTCAATCGGGATAACTCCTGAGATCTGAAGCAGCACAGCTCCCTGATCTTTGCCGGCTTGATTTAAATTTGCTCTTGCAAAACCGATAGTCTTTAAAAACTTAGTATCGACTAGTAATTTTTTATTCTTATAATTTAAACTGCTTGCCAAGGAACCGAATGTCTTCCCCCTGTACCGAACATCATCCGCATTTAATGATAAGTCAATTATAGGGTTGTCTAAATTTCCGGTTATTTTAGCTCTTAAATTTATATCGGCACTCAGGCTGTTTTCGGGCCTAAGGTTAAGCAGGTAAGTGCAGAGATCGCTTCCATTAATGTTCTTTAAGTCAATTTCTATATTCTGATTGCCGTACTGTGAAAATGCGCCGTTGATCCGGATTTCGCCGGAATCCCTGACAAGCGAAAAATTTTCGAAATTAATTTTATCAGGCGATAAGGTAATTCCTATATCATTTTTGTTTCTGAAAGTCATATTGTTGTAAGTGAGAATCAAGGAGTCTATATTCAGGCCGACATTTTCATTCAGGTTCAGGTCTCCCTTGAATTTTACCGATGCATAATTTTCGAGCTGCCCGGAAAAACTCAGCGGGGTTTTATTGCCAACCAGATCCAAATCTAATCCGACATTATAAATATTGCTGCCTGTAAAAATTCTTTCGGTGCTGAATTTCAATCCGGAGTAAATATCTTTAAGATCAACGGCATTTAAGCTGTTCGCAAGGGAATAATCCACTTTCATATTTGAAAGGAAAAAGACGTCATTTTTTCCCCAATATTTTACATAAGCCAAATTGGAGTTAAGAGAGAAATAAATACTGTCGGCAGAGCTTTTTAATTTTCCCTGAATGTCTCCGTCAATTTCCACCTGTTTATCTCCAAGGAAAAGGGAGAGGAGCTCGAAATTTTTTAAATCCACTGCATAATCTATATCCAGCTGGGAATTGAATTCATTGAAGTAAGTTCGGCCGGGTAATTTGTTTTTATAAACTGCCGGAATTATTCTTAATCCATTCGGCCGACCGTTTAATTCCGCCACCTCATTTTTATTCTTTCTCTCAGGGATCATCTGTTCCATTTTTTTATTAACTGCATCCCCTAGGAACTTTATTTCTTCAGAAATTAATTCGGCAGTTTGGGGCAGGTTGAACTTTCCTTTTAAGGTTATATCCGCCAGGTCGGAAATAATATTTACAATTCTTTCTCCCTTTTCATCCCTGCGAAGGTCGACGATTGCCCGGGTGCTGTCGATATTCATATTATTGTATGAAGAGTTAATCAGCTTTAAGCTTAAAAACAGGTTAATCTTTTCAAGATCAAAGTTATCGCCGGATGCATTGATGCTGAAGTTTAAATTTGTCCGGGCAGAGGTATCCTTAATTATCTCGGCAATATTTATTCTGTTGAAATCCCCTTTCAGCTTATATGCGGGATTCTCTTTATCAGTAAAATCAAACAAACCCGTCAGTGAGGCTGAAGTAGAGTCAGAGACCAGATCAAATGTGTAATCGATCTTTTTTTCTGCAGCGTGTGTTTTCAACTTTAAAGAGTTGATTGAAAAACCGTATATTGATGAAACACCGGAAGTAATATTAACATCCGCGGTAAGATTCTCCGGAGCCGTTCCTTCCCCTTTTAAATAAATGAAGGAATTAATATCAGTTTGAATTCCCGTGACCGGCGCCAAGTTAAGGTTTCCGGCAGATAAACTGAGGTCATAAGTCATTAAAGCCTTTTGAAAATTCATATTGCCGGCAGCGGAGAGACTGCCTTCATCCGTATCAAGGAAAAATTTGGTGCTGAAGTTAGTCGGATTACCTGCAAATTGAAGGGTATCAAATTTAACCATGCCGTATTCTTTAAACACAGGGATATTTAAAGAAGGAAGAAGCCTATTAATATCATTCTGATCTACTTCCATATTTTCAAATTCGGTATTGATAACCATTCCGGCTCCGTCCGTAACGTTTTGGATTCTTCCCGCTGCTGAGAACCCGGTATTACCGTACCGGACATCAAGCTGTTTCAGGCTTAAATCTTTTAAAGTGCCTATAGCTTTAATATGAGAGGACAGGGTTCCTTTCAAAATATCAGTTGAAGAAACCATGGAAGATAAATCCTCAAAACTGAATTTAGAGGCATCGAGATCGAGAGTGATTAAAGCGTCCTTAAAATCGGAAGTCCCGGTTGTATCGAATATATTAAAGTTTTCCGCTTCGGCATTTAAATTAATATCCGAGCTCTCCGTTTGAATTTTCAAATCTCTTGCAGTCAGCTTTTCTTCATCGGCATAAAACCTTCCGCTCAGATTTTTTATGCTGAAGGAAGAAATATTAGGCTGAAAGGAAAACTTATTAATTTCCAAAGCGAATTGATGATGCCTGATATTGGCAAAAGCACTAAGCCATAAATTTATATTGCGAATGATCATCTTATCGGAATTAGGAGACTTAAATTCTTCATATGTATTTTTAAATCTGTAATCTCTTAACGAGAAACCTACATTGGTCAGCTTGAAATCGGCAACCTGAATTGTAAAGGGGAATTCTGAAGACGTAGTGTCTTCTTCCGTGGGCGGGAACAGTTTTATAAGATTAATTTCCCCGCTGCTGTCTTTGATTAGTGAAACAGCCGCATTCTTCAGCTCGAATTTGCGGACATAAATGTTCTTTAGAAGAAGCCTAAGCGGGCTTGTTTTTACTTCAATAGATTCGGCTTTAAGCAGCGTATCAGGGCCCATTGTAACTGCAGCATTGCGAAGGAGCAGCGAAGTAAAAATTGTTCCTTCAATTTTTTCAAAATAGATTTTGCCGTTTAGCGCAGAGTTTGCCTCCTTCAATACAATCCCGCGCAGATACTCCCTGAATGTCGAAGTCTGAGTAATTCCGAATGCTACTATCAGCAGGAGCAGTAGGCAGATGCCAATGTATAGGAATATATTGACAATCCGGTGCAGCAGGTTTCTTTTCTTCTTTGCCGGAACTTCCTTTTTCTTCTCGTCTTCAGCCACTGTTAAATTTCTGCTCTAATCTTAATATTAATTTAGTGAATTAGCTGCAGCCGCAAATTGATTTGCATTAAAACGGTTGGATCTTTTACGGTTTACCTGCATAAAGCTTTAAGATGGAATTAATAATTTTTGATGTGCTTTGGCCGCTTATAAAATCAATTGTCTTAACGGCACCTCCGCTTTTTTCGACTGCATCCCTCCCGACTATTTCGTCAATGTTCCAATCCGAACCTTTTACTAAAACATCCGGTTTAAGTTCCTTAATCAGCTCTTGCGGAGTATCTTCATCGAATACGGTTACAAAATCGACAGGCTTAAGATTAGAAAGGATTATACATCTTTCAGTCTCCGGAATGATCGGCCTTTTTTCCCCTTTAATTCTTTTAACGGAGGCATCGCTGTTTATTCCGACAATTAGGATGTCTCCCAATTTTTTTGCTTTAGTAAGATAATCGACATGGCCGGAATGGATCAGGTCGAAGCAGCCGTTTGTAAAAACAACTTTCTTTTTTTCTTTCTTAAGCTTTTTTCTGATTTCAACTATTTCGGATCTGGTTTTTATAGAGTCCATCTCCGGATAAAAATTATGTTTTTCAATTCGAATTTTTTTTATTCTCTTTTATTACACTGCTGATCAGCTTGTTTATATCGATAGGCACAATCCCGACTTCTTCGCAAACAATTCCGCCGGCATAATTAGCAAGGTATGATGCTTCAACTATACCGGAACCGGCTGCAAGCGCCATTGTAAGCGTTGAAATTACCGTATCGCCCGCGCCGGAAACATCGGCGACTTTTCTCGCCTTAGTGGGCATTCTTTTCTCGGATTTCCCTTTTTCAAAGACTGCAATCCCTTCTTCTCCCAGCGTCAACAATACATTCTCAGCATTCAACTTTTTAAGAATTTTCTGCCCTGCTTTAGATATTTCTTCATTGCTTCTAATTTTTATACCCAGAACATCCTCAGCTTCTTTCCTATTGGGTTTAAATACGGTTACATTCTTATACGTGAAAAAATTGTTGAACTTGGGATCCACAGTAATCAGCTTTTCCTTTTTATTTGCCAGCGCTATAATTTTTTCAATCAGCCCCGGAGTAAGAACTCCTTTATTATAGTCTTCAAGTATTATACCGTCCAGATCATTAATCCGGGATTTTAAAAATTCATAAACCTTGTCTTGGATCTCCTTGCCGATATTTTTTTTACTTTCTTTGTCTATTCTTACAACATGCTGATTATGCGCAATAACCCTGGTTTTCGCAGTAGTCGGCCTGGATTTATCTGTAATTATTCCCTCGGCCGAGATATTTGTTTCGTTTATTAATGAGCTGAAGATTGAACCGTCGTTGTCAGAACCGATAACACCGACAGGCAAGGGTTCGCCGCCGAGCTTTAAAATATTCAAAGCGACATTAGCTGCGCCGCCGAATCTGAAAAATTCATTTCCGACTTCCACTACGGGCACAGGCGCTTCGGGAGAAATTCTTTTTACATCGCCCCAGAAATAACAATCGAGCATCATATCCCCTACAACCCCGATCTTTTTGCCTTTAAACTTATTTTTTAATGATTCAATATTTTTTAACGAGAGATTAATCATCCGGTTCCTTTTAATTTTTAATCCGAACTTTTAAAATAATGATAAAAAAGATGGGTGAAAAGGAGGATTAAGGGCATAGGATATAAAGTGTTTCCTTTATACCCTTATATTTTTATACCTTTAATTTGCTCTTTTTACCGGAACTTTGATTTTAATTTCCGGTAAGTTTTTGAAAAAAAATGCTGCATCATATTCGGAACCTACTTTTAAGTCCTCTTTAACTCTTATAAGCATTACATGGTGCCGGCCCGGTTTAAACTTGAATGTAGATTTCGGCTTGATTGTTACACTCTCTACTTTGCGCATACCCATTTTGTCACCGTTTTTATATGTTTCATGGATTTGGACAAGCTTGGCAACATCGGATTCGACTTTATATAAAGTTAGCGGATCGTCCCCGTTATTTTTTACATCAAAATAGAGGGCGCTGTTCATCCCTTTGGATGAAGGCCTTATCCAGGCATTTTCGATCTGCAGTTGTTCTTGCTGAAGGAACAAAAGAGACAAGACAAAAATCAGCAGGTACATTTGTCCTCCTTCTTGACTGAAAAAAAAGAATTATAAATGCTTTATATCTTCAGTAATTTCGTTAATATCAATATGACTCCCGGGATACTCTTTTCTAATATTCCCTTCCCGGTCAATTAAAATAATTCGGTCAGTATGCATAAAAAAGTAGATCGGCTCGCCCTCATCGGTATAAGTAGTATCCTCTGCGTAAGCTACCACATTCACTCTTTTTAAAATTGATTTAATTTGCTCGTCTTCCCCGGTTAAAAATTGGAAATTATGCATATCCAAGTCTCTGATTTCTGCATACTTTTTAAGCACCCAAGGCTTGTCTCTCATAGGATCAAAAGATAATTCTGCAAATTCAATATCTTCTAATCCCTCATCTTTAACTTTCTCCTGGATTAACCTCATCTTATTTGTAGTGAGCGGACAAACATCAGGACAATTTGTAAACATAAAACCCATTACAACTATTTTATTTTTAAAATCGTTAGGAAAGACGACTTTGCTGCTGTCCTGGTTCAGAAGAGCATACGATTTGATAAACTCTTTACTCTCGGGAAACCTGCTTCCGCATCCGTTTAATGAAAGAAATAAAAAAAAGAGCAATATTGAAATTAAGATGCTTTTTGGTGATAATGTTTCAGACAAATTTGAGATAATGAAGTAAGTAAACATGATAAGTAAAACTATTGCAGAGGAAAATTAAATACAAACGAATGCTAACAACCATTTGCGCCGTGGGCATTCAGGATCACAGATTAATAATCTGTGATCGGTGGTGAGATTATTATAACTAATTAATATTTCTTTTCGCGCTCCTCCGCCTGCCTATCCCATTCAGGCACTTTTTCATTCCTGAATTGGGCTTTTTCCATCGTAAACTTAACCATATCAAATCCAAGGTAAGCCTGCGCTTTTTCTTTAGTTGATAAATCAGGCATTTGAATTGGGAGTTTTACTCCGTGTTTTGTTAATATCGATGCAAGCAATCCCCGGGCTTCTTCCGATCTTTGAATTGAAGTTGCGAGGATCCTGGCGCATTCAATCGGTGCATGAAAGCTTGCACCGTGGCTTGCCGCTACAAAATCCCACCGCCACTGAGCATGACGGATAAACGTCATTACTTCTTTCATTTCATCTTCGGTTGCACCGTTATCCCATGCTGTTTTTGCCTCGATATGTGCTTTAACCAGAATCTCTTCTGCCGTCTGCGTTAACTCTCTTATTTTGTCCTGACGGTCGTAAATATTCTTCAATAATACTTGTTCTTCCTGCCGGTGACATACCTGGCAGGCAGATGAAATATACATTACCGGAGATACTATTTGATGATTAGTAAATTTTATTCCTCCCTCGGATCTATACGGCATGTGGCAATCGACGCATGTAACCCCTCTCTCGGCATGAATCCCCATTTGGGCAATTTCCCAATCAGGATGCTGTGCTTTTAAAATAGGAGTCCTGCTTAAGTAATGAACAAAATCAACATGTCCGACGCTATCATAGTAAGCCTCAATTTTCTCAACTGAAATCCCGTCATCCCAGGGAAAAGTTAAATATTTATCTTCTTTCCCCTTGAAATAATATTCTACGTGGCATTGTGCGCATACAAGTGAACGCATCTCCTGGTGGGAAATTTTTTTTATATCTTTTCCCTGCCTGCTGAGAGCTTCAATTAAAGCCGGGCGTGTTATGGTTAGGTCTAAAGTTTTAGAATCATGACAATCCGCACAGCCGATAGGATTTTTAATTTCAGGTCCGAGATCGGCCCATGCCTTTTTATAAAATTCAGCGGGCCCGATTTTATTCATAACCCGAGGGACGTCGGGGCTTTTGCATGTCCAGCATGTCGCCGGCTGCGGCTGACCAGTTCTAAGTGAATTCCTGACATCCTCAATTGAATGAAGATGACCCCTTCCCTGGTTATATCCTTTAGCAAAAGCATAACCAGCCCAAAGCACCACAAGATTAGGGTACCTTTCTAGCATATCTATTGAAACATTTCCGCAGTACTTGCTTGCAAAAGTTGTGTCAAGAGTATGCTGATATGTTTCCCATTCCCTGGGAAATGCTTCACCCCATACTTCATTCCTAGGTTCAAACTCTTTTATCGGTTTTGATGCGCTGAAAAGGAACCGGGTTTCGGCTCTACGCTCGACAATAGTAGCGCCGAATACGCCGATCAAAAAGACGATTACTAATGTCGAAAGAAATAAAACCCAGCCTACCCAGGGTTTTTCTGCAATAATATCCTGCAATCTTCTCATTTAATAATCCCTTTTTATTTTAAATTACTTATCTCCTGAAGCCACTCGGGCACGGCAGATTCCAATTCGGGGACTCTCGCATAAGGATATGCCGAAAGAGATTTCACTCTGCCGTGCGGTGTTTCCCTATGACAGTCCCAGCAGAACCTTCCGATACCTGCATTCCGGTCTTCAAGATCAATTGTTTTGCTTAAATAAGATCTGTGCAGCTGATTTTCATGGCACCGCATACAGTTTAATTGAACCACATCCGCACCTGCTTCTTTTATCTGTATCACCTGCGGCTCAAGCCTGAATGTAAACATGAATGCATGCCTTAAGCCGTCGTTTGCTTTAAATGCATATTTGCTTAACGGATTACTATGCGGTACATGGCAATCGTTGCATGTTGCTACCCTTGCATGGCTGCTTCTTTGCCAGGATGCATACTCGGTAGTCATTACATGGCAATTAATACATGCGCGGGGATCATCGGACAAATATGAAAAGGCATTTGAAATTCTTAGGATAAGCAGCAAGAGTCCTGAAAAAGTACCCAAAGCGATTATAACCGGGATTCTCCATTTCGGCGGAGGGAATAATGAAAAAAGTCCTGCTCTTAAATTCATTATTAATCTTATGAAGAAAAACTAATTATAAGTGAAAAATTATAAAATTAAAATTACCCGGCATGTCTTTTTTTTAATTCCGACTCCAAACTTAATAAATCTTCCTCATTAAATTCATTCTCTATCATTGGAAAAAGTTCTCTTTCTTCTTTTCTAATGTGAGATATCAATAAATTGCCCAGGCGATCCAAACTTTCTTCTATATCAGAATTATCCTTCAAAGAATTAATAATTCCTTCAATAATTTTATGCTCATTTAAAATTTCGGCAAATAATGCGTCAATGGAAGAGTTTTTCCCTTTTACAAAAAGGTACAACAAATTTTCTTCTTCATGAAAGTGCGGGATTAAATTTTCCCTGTAAAATTTTATTGCAAATTCTTTTTTCCCCTCAAGAGTTCCGGGAAATTTTTTATACCGAGGTGCTCCCTTTTTAATAACCTGCGCAAGCATTAATGCGTGGTGGTGATCATTAGATAAAAGAGATAGACTACTGTGCCGCTGCATTTCTGTCTTCTTTATTTTCTATTGATCTCGATCTAAAATAATTAACCTGAAATAATCCCAATAAGAAAAGAGCAATTGCTTTTAACAC
>DATKLQ010000113.1:0-3437 GCA_035542335.1 Ignavibacteriaceae bacterium
TAAAAATGATTAAAAAATTCAGCGGTGATGCTACTGGAATGTCAACAGTGCACGAAGCAGTTTTTGCAGCTTACTTAGGAATCGAAACTTCCGCGGTCTCCTGTATAACCAATCTGGCTGCCGGGATTTCACCAAAAAAGCTTTCCCATGAAGAAGTAACATCCACTGCAAAACTCGTGGAAAAAAAACTTGAAAATCTGTTGAAACAAACCATAGGCTTAATCTAAAATAAAAGATTTCCTTATTTATGCATCTCTAAATTGATTGACTTTCAAGCCCTTTACTGGTAATTTTGGCAGTTAATTTTTATTCGAAACTTATCCCTAATTTAAATCTAATATGAAAGAAATAAGATTAAGGCTAATTCTAATCTTAGCGTTTACAGCTCTCAGTATTTACCTGCTCTATCCTACTTATGCCGATTACCAGAACAGTAAAAAAATATCCGGAATCCTTGAAAGAACCCGGGCAGATCTTAAAGCTAATAATCCCGGGTTGACAACCGCACAAATAGAGAGCAGACTTGCAGCATTGGAAGACAGCCTGAAGGCAGCAGACCCTGATATTGTGAAGGACAAACAGAAAAGACTCAAGCTTGGGCTCGACCTGCAGGGAGGAATGAGAATCGTCCTGGAAGTTAATACTCTCAAAATGATTCAGAAGATCGCAAAAAATCCGAATGAAGTTTTTAACCAAGTTATTAAAGAAACCGAGAAAGAAGCCAGCGTCTCCGATGAATCCGTGGCGGATATCATTGCCGCTAAATTTAAAGATAGAAATATCAGGCTGAGCCGCTTTTTCGGGACGGTGAAAGATGAAGATGCCGATATAGTAAAAGAGCTCAACAAAGCTACAGAGGATGCCGTTTCAAGAGCTATTGAAATTATTAGGAATAGGGTAGATCAGTATGGTGTTTCAGAACCCTCTATTCAGCGCCAGGGCTCCAGGAGAATAATTGTTGAACTGCCGGGGGTTGCACGTGAAGAAGAAGCCCGGCAGCTGCTCCAGGGTACTGCTCTCCTTGAATTTAAGCTAGTAAAAGATCCGCAGTTTACTTTTTCGGTAATGCAGAAAATAGACAAGGTCCTTGCCGGGAATCCTATCCAGGATACAACCAAAGCTGATTCCAGTGCTGCTTTAAATGGGAAGGGAAACAAGGATACCTCAAGTACTGCCGCTGATACAACATCAGGCAAGCAATTAACAGAGGAGCAATTTAAGAAAGCCCATCCGTTTTTTGCTATTGCAAGAATAAATCAGCAGTCCGCCGATGCATTCGTCAAAGCAGATGAAAGAGAGAAACTGCAAAGAATATTCAACAGACCGGATGTAAAAAAAGTTCTTCCGGATAATGTCGAGTTTGTTTTCGAGGCAAAACCGGTAGGAGAAAAAGTTCAGGGCATTGATTTTTACAGGATGATACTTGTGAATAAAAAGCCGGAATTAACAGGAGGGGTTATAACGGACGCAGATGCCAATATAGATCCTGGAACATCCGCTCCGATTGTGAACATGACTATGAATTCCGAAGGTTCTACCGATTGGGCCCGGATTACGGGAGCTAATAAGGATAAAAGAATTGCTATAATTCTAGACGGTGTATCTTATTCTTCCCCGGTTGTAAAAAATAGGATAACCGGAGGCCGTTCACAAATAGAAGGAATGGCTAACATGGAGGAAGCTAAACTCCTGGCTATTGTTCTTAAAGCCGGAGCACTCCCCGCACCTGTTGATATTATTGAGGAAAGAACAGTCGGCCCTTCCTTAGGGCAAGACTCAATTAAAGACGGATTATTCTCGGGTATAATCGGTTTTTTTCTGACTGCAACTTTTATGATAGTCTATTATAGAAGATCAGGCTCGATTGCAGCGGTTTCTCTGATTTTTACCGTGCTTTTCATTATGGGGATACTAGCCGGCTTCAGTGCAACCCTTACATTGCCCGGCATTGCCGGAATAATATTAACCGTCGCAATGGCAGTAGATTCAAATGTGTTAATTTATGAAAGAATCCGCGAGGAGCTCGCAGTCGGGAAAACTATGAAGGCTTCAGTCGACAGCGGTTTTTCAAGAGCACTTTCCGCTATTGTGGATTCAAACCTGACAACATTTTTTTCAGGCATTATTCTTTATCAATTCGGTTCCGGACCGGTGCAGGGTTTCGCATTAACTTTAATGATCGGAATTGTTGCCAGCATGTTTAGTGCCCTTGTTATATGCCGGGTGATCTTAAATTATATGGTTTCTGCCGGTATTAAGATCACTGTGTAAAGATCCTAACCGGTTAATTTTTGTAATCCATTAAGGAGTTATTTGTAGATGCAAATTTTTCAAAATGTAAACTATGATTTTCTGGGAAAGAGGAAACTTTTTTATTTTATTTCAGGGTCGCTCCTGCTGATTGGAATTCTCAATATTGTTTTCAGAGGATTAAAGTTCGGTGTAGATTTTAAAGGAGGTTCGGAAATAGTGCTTGAATTCCAGAAACCTCTCGAGCTGGGAACAATAAGAAATAATCTGCAGAATATAGGAATCGGAAATATTGAAGTAAAAACATACGGTGCGGATAACAGGATTTTAATCAGATCCGAACTTCAAACTGTTCCTAGAACTGTATATCCCAGAATATTGGCTGAGATCGAAGATGAAATCAATAAAGTAAAACCCGGTTTATCGAAAAGATTGGTTGATTCTTCCATCAGCTCTGTAACATATGAGTTCAATAGCCCCGATACGGCTAATTTAATTTTAACCAGGCTTTTTAATGACGGCTACCAAACTACAAAAATATCCGAAGAACCTACAAACAGGCAGATAGAGATCAATATAGGTGTGTCTACCTGGATAAAAGAAAACCTTAAAGTTTCAATGGGCGATAATCCCTTTAAAGTAATCAAAGAGGATAAAGTCGGACCTAAGGTAGGGAATGAACTTAAGGAACAAGCGGTTATTGCCATTTTTCTCGCTCTTGTAGTACAATTAGTTTACCTGGCATTCAGATTTAAATTCGTTTTTTCTCTCGGTGCAGTTATTGCGATGTTTCATGACGTCCTAATAACTCTTGGCTTATATTCTATCTTATACGGAGTAATTCCAGGATTAAACCTGGAAATCGATTTGACAATAGTTGCAGCTTTTCTTACGCTAATAGGTTATTCAATCAATGATACTGTAGTTGTTTTCGATAGGGTCAGGGAAAATATGAAAATTCATAAAACTCTTCCTTTGACGGAAGTGATAAACAGAAGCGTTAATCAGACTTTAAGCCGTACCATTCTTACCGGCGGTACAACATTAATGGCTTTATTCGTACTTATCTTTTTTGGCGGCGAAGTTTTAAGAGCATTCTCATTTACTTTATTCTTCGGTATAATAACCGGGACATATTCTTCCGTTTTTGTAGCCAGTGCAATGGTGCTGGATTATACAAATAGATC
>DATKLQ010000114.1:0-5942 GCA_035542335.1 Ignavibacteriaceae bacterium
CTTTTAGGAAACTTAATAAAATAATAGAACATATAATCATGGTTCCCGGGAGTAAATTTTATATTCTTTTTAGATATAAAATCCATTACTTCACAACTGAAATTCCCGCGGTCGATCAGATCGCCCACGCAATAAAGATTCAATTCAGGATATTTTTTTTCAATTTTCGAAACCAGGTCAGAGAGTGTGTTCAGGCAGCCGTGTATATCACCGATTACAGCAATCATTTATTAAAAGATATCGATTTAATTATTGGCAAAAACTCTTAATTTTCTGAATTCAATGCCGAGCATATTTGCAACCGGTTCATTGGAACAATAGCCATTGTAAGTGCAAACGCCTCGTCCCAAAGAGGCATTCCCCATTAAAGCATTTGAAAGGCCGTTCTCGGCAATATCGTGTATATAATTTATTGCAGCATTGTTTAAACCGTAAGTTGCGGTACGAGCTACAAGCGCGGGCATATTTGGTACACAATAATGAATTACATCATGAACTCTGAAAACGGGGTCTAAGATAGAAGTAATCCTGCTAGTTTCGACGCAGCCTCCCTGATCGATGGAAACATCTACAATAACCGCCCCTTTTTTCATTTGTTTAACCATTTCCTCGGTAACCAGATGAGGAGTTTTCTCCCCTTTCTTAAGAACCGCTCCAACCAAAACATCTGCAAATTTCACCCCCCTGGAAATGGTATAAGGATTGGCTGCAACAGTAGTAATTTTTTCTTTAAATGTTTCATCAATTTTCCGCAAACGCTTCAGATCCTGATCCAGGATAATGACCTGTGCCCCTCTAGCCATAGCCGCTTTAGCTGCCGAGGTTCCAACCACGCCCGCTCCCAGGATTACGACTGCTGCAGGTGCAACGCCGGTTATTCCTCCCAAAAGAATTCCCCGGCCTCCTTTTGCATGACTCTCAAGATAACGCTCGGCAACCTGAATGGAAAGAGGGCCGGCTATCTCGCTCATAGAATGCAGCACAGGAAGTCCCTCGCTGTCCTCTATTAGTTCGTAAGCAATTGCAGTAATTTTTTTCTCAAGCAGCTTATGAATTGTTTTCTTTGTAGCAACGGCAAGATGAAGAAAAGCCATTAATATCTGATCTTTTACAAGCAGGTTTGCCTCTTTTTCGGTTATCGGAGCCACTTTTGCTATCAATTCGGATCTGCCGTAAATTTCCTCGGGGCTGAAAACTATTTTTGCCCCAGTCTTCCTGAAATCTTCATCGGTAAAGTGGCTTCCTTCCCCAGCGCCGCTTTCAACATACACGGTGTGGCCCGATCTAACCAGAGAATCTACCCCTGCAGGAGCCAAGCCGATCCGTTTTTCTTCCTTTAAATTTTCTTTCGGAATTCCAATTCTCATTTAATTTCTCTCCCTTCATTAATTTATTTTAAACCGGCGTAAGCGGTTTTTTCCCTTTTAAAACTGCAGCTACATTTTTTGCTGCAAGGAGCGCCATGTTTGTCCTGGCTTCCCTTGTTGCGCTACCGATATGAGGAAGAAGAAGAACATTATCAAGTTTAAATAAATCCGGGTTAAGATTCGGCTCATTTTCATAGACGTCAAAACCGGCTGAAGAAATCATTTTTTGTTTAAGCAGCTCAATTAATGCTTTTTCATCAACTATTTCTCCCCTTGCGGTATTTATTAGAACGGCATCCGGCCTTATCAAACTCAGCTTCTCTTTATTTAAAAGGTGAAACGTTTCACTAGTAAGGGGTACATGAATAGAAATAAAATCAGCCTTTTTAAGGAGGGAATTTAACAATACTTTTTTTGCTTTTGCAACTTTTTCGAGGTGCCTGTTTCCCTTTTTTGAATAATAAATGATTTTCATTCCGAAAGAATGGGCCCTGATCCCGGCTGCGGTGCCGATTCTGCCGGCACCAATTACTCCGAATGTTTTATTTTTTAATTCGGTGCCTATGAACAGCTGCGGCCTCCAGCCCCGGAATTTTCCCTGTATTACAAAATTTTCGGCTTCAGTAATTCTTCTTGCTAAACCCAGCATCAATGCTATCGCTAAATCTGCAGTAGAGTCCGTAAGAACATCCGGAGTATTTGTTACAATTATTCCTTTTTCCCGGGCAAATTGGACATCAATATTGTTGAACCCCACCCCGTAATTTGCTATAATCTTACAGTGAAGCATTTTCTCTATCATATAAGGATTGAATTTATGGCTAATCAAAGAAATTACCGCATCCGCATCGGTTATTTCCCTAAAGAGTTCTTTATAGTCGGAATCATCTTTAAGAATAGATAGTTTGAATCCTTCCTTCATAAGCAAATCGGCAGCGGCTTGGGGAATGCTCCCGGGTATTACTACTTTCATTTTTAACCAAATAATAAGTTGACTATAAAAGTTGCAGCTAAGATCCCGCAGATATCGGCTATTAGTCCAACAGGCAGGGCATGCCGCGTATTTTTAATATTCACAGCTCCGAAATAAACTGCTAAGATATAGAATGTTGTTTCGGTGCTTCCGTAAAAGGTTGAAACCATAATTCCGATTAATGAATCCGGACCATGAACTGAAATTATTTCAGCCATAATACCGAGTGAGCCGTTGCCGGACAGGGGCCTCATTAACGCCATAGGGAGAGCTTCGACGGGCATCCCGATTAAATTTGTCAGGGGATGTAGAATATAAATCAGCCAATCCATCGCTCCACCTGCTCTGAAGATCGCTATAGCCATCAGCATGGCAACCAGGTAAGGAATTATTCTTACAGCTATATTGAAACCTTCTTTGGCACCTTCGACAAACTGTTCGTAAACTCTCACTTTCTTAATTGCACCATATCCTATAAAAAAAATTATAAACAAAGGTATGGCAATTATGGAAATAACCTGGATGATCTCTCTGAATAGGCTAGGATTAATAAAACCAAATATTTTTCCTAATGAAGCTCCTAATCCCGTAAAAAAAATTAAAAACAAAAGAAGGATTATTCCTGCAAACCAGGCTAATCTTTTTTTATACCTGCTTGCCCATCCGGAAAACCCGGAACCTTCCAATGGGAACTTCTCCAGAATTTTTGCCGCGGTTAATCCTGCGATTGTAGCACAGCCGGATCCGACAAGGGATGTGCCGATAATTATTGCAGGATTAGAACTCCCCGAAGCTGCGCGGATTGCAATTGCAGTTGCGGGAATTAAGGTCATTCCGGCTGTATTTATCGCAAGAAAAGTAACCATGGCATTTGTAGCAGTACCTTTATCCGGGTTCAGCTTATCCAATTCTTCCATTGCTTTTAATCCAAATGGAGTTGCGGCATTTCCAAGGCCGAGCATGTTAGCCGAAATATTCATGATCATTGAGCCCATAGCAGGATGATCGGAGGGAACGTCCGGAAAGAGTTTTTTAGTAAGGGGCCGGAGCCAGCCGGCCAAAATTTTTATAAGTCCGGCTTCTTCCGCCACTTTCATTACTCCCAGCCATAAAGCCATGATCCCAATCAGCCCTAATGATATATTAACCGCATTGCCGGCATACTCCAATGCAGAATTTGTAATTTCCTTCAGCTTAATAAAACTCGCTTCCTCAAGAATTAATTCGGCTGAGATAGTTTTTTCTGAAAACTCCTTCAGCAAAACCAGCTTTCCAGTGAGATCATTCTTTTCACCATTGACGCTTCCCATTTCTTTCCAGACCTGGGGAAAGGAATCCTCAACAATAAAATAAATGACTCCGCTTCTTTTATTTTTATCAATTGAGACTTTAGCCGGAAATTTTAAATCTTCTTTTATATTTTCATTATAGAAACTGTTGAATGTTTCTTTTTTGATATTTATTTCCGCATTGCTCCCTTTTCTATCTTCTGCTACCTGATAATTAATTAGTATGGGGAGAGGATTTCCATTCCTGTATTTATTGGTATTTTGATTATGAAGATCGGTATAGACTCCGGCTCCAATCCCTAAAATCAAAAGCGAAAGCCAAACGTAATTAAGCATAGTTTTATAAATCGCGGAATTGTATAAATATAAAAACTAAATTTAAAGTTCTTCCCGCTTTATCGCATCTGCTTTAATAAAAATATTCTGATGAAAAGGGAAAGAATGATTACCGTTCAGGTTTGAGCAGGTAATCCGGATTACGTGATCGCCGGGCTTTATTTCATCAAGGTTCAACTTCAATGTTCCGGTTTCGGGAAAAAAAGAAAAACTTTTGGCTTCAGCAGAATCCAATTGAACCTTAACGGACAAAGTATCAATCCCGGTAGAATCATATAGAGAAAAAAAGGCGCTTGAATCTTCCGGAGAGAAAACACTACCCGGATTTAAAAAATTAATCTGCGGAATACCTGCGGCAAAATACCTGCAGAGGCCTCTGAAGATTCCCCATGCTTCTATTTCATTAAACTCGGAGATATTAAGGCGCCGTGATTCGTACCGGTGAGTGGTAAAGCCGCATTCAATTAATACTGCAGGAATTACCGTTTCGCGTAAAACAGAAAAACCCTCACCCGGATAAATCATATAATCCGAGTATGTACCGTCGAAAGATCCCGGTCCCCCGGAATTTCTCATGGCATATGCCAAATCCCTCTGGATGTACATTGCCATATCCTTCTCACATGGCTCGAATTCATAATTCTTTTCTGCGGCGTGGTAGTAAGTGGAGGTATAATCAGTCCAGTAATCTCCTTCCTTGCCCGGTGCATTATGATGAATGCTTATGAATATATCCGCACCGCTTAAATCAGCCATTATTGATCGTGCCTTTAGATCAACGGTAGTATCCGATTCCCGCGACATCAAAACCTCGGCCCCGGCTTCCTTTAAGTACTTCCGCAATGCTAATGCCACATTTAAGTTAATATCCGCTTCGACTGCCGTTCCTTCGTATCCTATATTATTCCTGTCCTTTCCGCCATGTCCGGGATCTATAAAAATTTTTTTCCCGGCAATAAACTGCGAATACTTTTTAAGGAATTCTATTTTTTTTTCGGGGAAACGGAATTCATACGGAAGCTCATAGAAAGGGGCACCCGAACAGCCGGTTAAAATATAAATTAAGATTAAAAAAAAGGGATTTTTTCCAAGAGTAAAAAATTTCAAGTATTAACCCCCTATTTCTTCAAATGCCTGGATCTCCTGGGTATCAATTAAAATAATTTTAACGGCCGGCGGTATTTCGCTTGCCTGCGGTTCCGGGTTAATACCGTATTTCTGCATGTAAAACCCGGTTACTTCATCAATCAATTTCTGATCCGTAACATTTTTTGCAGTTCCTTTCAGAGACACGGAAAATATTGAATAAAACGGGATGGAGTCTACTCTGCGTGAAGATTTTTTCTTCTCATATTTCAAAACCGTAAAGCTTGTTTCGGAACTTAATTTAATATTAAAATGAATCTCTTCGTTTTCATTTAAAAAGATATAGATATTTTTATTCATGTAAACATATGCCGCGGCTGTTTGACATATTTTTTCATCGGCAAAAAAAGCAAATGTTCCGGCTTTGGCTGAATTTAATTCCTTCTCAATTAAATCCAGATCCCTGATATGAGTGATGGTTTTATTCATATTAAATTTTACAAAAAGATGTTTTGGTAAAAGATACCCGCGCTTAAAGCTTTAACAACATCAATTTTGAATACATTTACCTCCAATGGCATAAATACATTCGCCGCAATGCTTCAAATTTTTCGGAAAGCTTTTCATTCTTATATCATTAACGGTATGATATAACTCTTCTTTAATCCTCTTAAGAGAATTTTCATCAACATATTCCGTTACTTCCGAATTAAAATGCTTTATAAAGACAAGCTTTAATTGAAAACCTGCAATATGCGGAAATAGACGGCTGACAATATATGAATAAAATCTTAACTGAATAAAATAAGATTTTGCCCTCTTGGAAATTTCTTCGGCGGAAATATCGTCGGTTTTATAATCAATAATTATGGCTTTCCCGTCTTCAAAAAT
>DATKLQ010000115.1:0-7533 GCA_035542335.1 Ignavibacteriaceae bacterium
TTGCATTCAATGTCACTAATGCGGCAATTTCTAATATCAATAATATAGCATTTTATTATTGGAAGTCTTTAAAAGATTCCCTGGTGCTGATAAAAAAAGTGCTGCCAGGAAAAAGAAGAATAATTGATTCAAAGGAATCCGCAGATATAACGCAATTAATTACCTCAAAAAAAATATATATAATTCAGCCTCTCACTTCAAATAATGAGTCTATTACTACTTTTATCGGCGACATTTTCAACAACAAAACCGAAGTCTGCCTAAGCCTCATTACCGATATTTCCGGTCAGACCGATACAAATAAAGAAAGTGCTGTAATCATCTCATCGCCGAAAATATTAAATATTATCAGGAGCAAAAATTTACCGGTTACAGCGGATAAACAGATTTTTTTCGGGGAAACGAAATTAAACGGTCCGAAAAATTTATTTATTTACGAGCCGGAAGAAAGAAGGCTAAATAGGTTGGATATCGCCGCAGAAGGAGCCGGCAGGTTGATAAAAACTTCAGTTGCGGATTCAATTGATGCAGATTATTATTTTATTAAGAATATGAGCATGCGGAATTACCATATTGTATTTACTGATAAAAAATCGGGATGTATATCGATTAGGAAAATCGGATGATACTCTCAATAGCCGGGCATACCGGTACAGAAATCTTCAAATCGGACGGGAATTAATTTGAACAAAATCAGCATTCCTTTTTGTTTAACAGGATCTTTTTTGATTACCCTATTTTTCATTTCAGTGAAGGTTAATGCCCAGGATTTAAGTTCAGACCGTCTTGATTTCCTCTACAATAGTTTTCTTTCCTACAAGAATGTTAAGCCGGGAGGAAAACAATTCTTCTCTAATAAAGCCGATTCTTCTTACATAAAATGCGGATTTGTATTGGCATCAAGTATTAAATTTAATTTTGAACGCTTTACTGAATCCCAGAAAAAAATATTATCAAAGCTCCTGCAGCGCCCGCCAACCAATGACAGCCTGGTGAGTCCTTCGGGGCATTTCTGGATTCATTTCAATAGAACCGGATTTGATGCCCCCAACTATAATCCTGCCCTTACCGCTGAAGATAATGCGATGCAGGTTGCGTTCGCTGCCGATTCCGCATATAATTTTGAAGTTAATTACCTGGGATTTCCTCCTCCGCCGAGCGATGCCGGTGAAACAGATGAACGTTACGATATTTATATCGATTCTCCCGGCGGTTATGGCTATACACAGCCGGAATTCCCTGTAGGTGAACATATATATTCTTCATTTATGGTAATTCATTATGAGTATCAATCGGGTTTTTATACTCACGGCTTGAATGCCATGCGGGTAACCGTTGCTCATGAATTCCACCATGCAATTCAAATCGGAAATTATTCCTACGATGATTTTGATCTTGATCCTTTCTTCTATGAAATGACTTCTACTTCAATGGAAGAATTTGTCTTTGATGACGTGAATGATTATTACGGCTATTTGGGCAGTTATTTTGCTAACCCGGGCAAAACATTCAGCTCATTCAGACCAGGGACAAACGACGGATACGATTTGGCCATATGGAACTTATTCCTTGTAAATAAATTCGGCTTTAATATTATAAAAAGACAATGGGAATTGCTGAGAGACGGCAGCAGGGCCCTCGAAGCAATTGACATCAGTATCTCGGAAATAGGTTCTACCTTCAAGGAATCATTAAGTATTTTCGGATTATGGACATATTTTACAGGTAAAAGATCTGCAAAGGGAGTTCAACAGGGATTTGCATTTGAAGAAGGAAATGATTACCCCTTGATTACTCCGCTTGCCGAAGAAAATTTTACTCCTCCTGAAGATATTTTTAATCTCGCCCTTAATTCCGCATGCAATAATTTTATCCGGGTTTTGGACGGGTCGGATACGTTGGTTGTATTGATAACCAATTCCGATATCGATAAAGCAATTGAATCTCCGGATTCAAAAAATAATTTTATTTATGGATTATATGACCATCCCGTTGATAACGGCGATACTATCACCAGCTATTATTTTAAAACAACAAGCAGTTCCGATGCTTTTAAATGGTCAACAAAAGAGATTTTTAACGATGGAGTAATCATTCGCCCTATAATAGTAAATCAAAATCCCGTTTCCGTCTTCCCGGTGCCTTATACTTATGAAAAAAACGGAGATTATATAAGATTTATAGTAAACAATTTTGAAAATACAACAGTCGACTTTAATGTTTATACTGCCGGCATGGAATTGGTATATTCAAATTCTATGAAGCTGATCCGGTTCCCGGAGATAAGAGGTTATGTGGTTTCATGGACTCCTTTAGATAACAAAAATCGAAGGCTGGCTTCAGGCGTTTATCTTTATATAATAAAATCCGGTGATAATATCCAAAAAGGAAAGTTCGTAGTTTTTAACAGGTGATTTAACTCGGACTTCCCTCTCCAGGGAAAGTAAAAAATATTTTTTAAATATTGAAATCGGATAGATGAATAACTACTCTCTTCAGGCTAATGCAGTAAAAAAAAATTTTGGAAGAAGATTAATATTCAGCAACATCAGTTTCGAATTAATTAATAAAGGGATATTCGGCATAAGCGGTCCCAATGGATCCGGTAAATCAACCCTGGCTAAAATTCTTGCCGGATTAATTTCGCCTTCCGGCGGGAAAGTTATTCATAAATCTAACTCAAAAGAAATCCTGCCTGAAAGGCTGCACAACCACATCGGATTTGTTTCGCCTTATTTGATACTGTATGATGAATTTTCCGCTTCCGAAAATTTTTATTTCTTTGCAAGGATAAGAGGAATAACACCTGATAAAAATAAAATTGAAGATCTTTTAAAGCGGTTTCTTCTTTTTAACCGTAAGGAAGATCCGGTAAAAACCTACTCATCCGGTATGAAGCAGAGGCTGAAATTTATTTTTGCATTAATGCATTCTCCTGATTTAATTGTCCTCGATGAACCGACTTCAAATCTCGATGAGGAAGGAAAGGAGTCCGTTTACAAGATCATCGGAGAAGAGGCTGAAAATAAGATTATAGTTATAGCTTCAAACGAGGAGCGGGATCTCAGTTTATGCGGTAATATAATCATGCTGGAAAATTTTAAATTAACCGGATCCAGGTAAGAAAAAGCAAAATTATTTGTAACCTTTCAAAGAAAATGAAATCTTATTATTTATTCAGTAAGGATTATCATTCGGAAATAAGAACCCGTTATGCAATTAATTCGCTGATAATGTTCATTATCGTGGCAGTCAGCGTAATTTTATTTTCCATAGGAAATGAACGGGTACCAGGAAATTTGACCGCGGGGCTGTACTGGGTTGTAATCTTTTTTTCGGCAATGTCCGGATTAGGCAGGGCATTTATTTCGGAAGAAGAAAGAGGAACTTCAATGACTCTCCAGCTCATTGCCTCTCCTTCAACTGTTCTTTCAGGAAAAATTATTTTCAATTTGATCCTTGTTTTTGCAATGAATATTGTAATAACCTTCATTTATTCGATTCTTTTTGAAGAATTTGTGATCCAAAATTATATTTTATTCATTATAAACTTTATTTTAGGAAACATTGGGCTGGCAGTTTCTGCTACCATAATATCGGCAATTATCGCAAAAGCAGGCTCAAAAGGTACCTTGTATCCTGTGCTCTCTTTTCCGATATTACTGCCGTTAATTTTAACCTCTGCGAAACTGACACTATTTTCCATCGACGGCACGTCAATTAACGATGCGGTATTCGAATTGGCAATAGTTGCGTGCTACGACGTAATAATGGTTTCTGCATCATATATGTTGTTCGATTTCATTTGGAAAGATTAAAAAAAATCCCATTATTTAAATGATCTGGAAAGTATTTCTTTTTTTGTTATTATCCTTCGTTTTAATCGCCGGAATAGCATTCCCAATTGTTAATAAGCCAAGTTTGTGGTATGAATTTCCATTCATAAAAGGTTTAGGACAAAATGCAAAAATTATCTTCTTCCATGTTCCTACCGCATGGTTGACTGTAATAGCTTTTTTGATGTCTACAATCTACAGTATTAAATATCTCAGGAAGAAAAACCTGGATGACGACGCAAAATCTTATTCCGCGGCACAGCTTGGAATCATTTTCTGCATTCTTGCCACCATCACCGGTTCGGTCTGGTCTAAGTTTGCCTGGGGCTCATTCTGGAACTGGGATCCGAGACAGACAAGCATATTTGCACTTCTGCTGATTTACGGTGCATGGTTCGCTCTTCGCTCTGCAATCGAACAGGAAGAAAAAAGAGCCACTCTTTCGGCGGTATATGCAATTATTGCATTCATTACGGTTCCTTTCTTTATTTTTATAATGCCGAGAATAATGACTGGCCTGCATCCGGGTTCGGCAGACGATACGAATGCCGGGCCTGTAGTCAGTTTTAAAATGAATTCGAATATGCAGCTGATTTTTTATCTTTCCTTAACAGGATTTACAATACTCTATTTCTGGATGTGGAGGCTTGGCTATAAATCTATTATTCTTTTAACAAAATTCCAGCTTAAGGATCAGAATAAACAACTTTGAGGATTAATTGGAAAATTTGTTTCACTTTCTTGAAAAAAATTCAATCTATATAGTAATGGTTATTGTTTTAATTGTGTGGACAGGGATCTTCTTTTACCTGTTCAATCTGGATAAAAGATTAAAGAATGTCGAAAAGGAATTTCTAGGAGAAAAACATGAGAAATAAATACATCTTCGGCGGAGTGATTGTAGCGGTATTTTTAACTTTAATGATTTATCTTTTTTCCCAGAGCAACATTCAGTATGAAAATAATTTCAGAAATGTTATGTCGAAAGATAAAACCGTTAAAGCCGCCGGAAGCTGGGTGAGAGAAAAGAGTTACGATTTAAATAGGGAAAACGGGATATTCAGCTTTTATATGGTCGACCAGAACGGAATAGAAATGAAAGTTGTATATGAAGGTATGATTCCCAATAATTTTGAATCGGCTCAAAGCATTGTAGTAACCGGGAAGTACAGCGGCGGTTATTTTCATGCTAGAGAAATCCTAACCAAATGTCCAAGCAAGTACCAGGAGCAGGAAGTGAAGTCCTCCGGAGTCTGAAAAGTATATTGATTGTTGTGATATTATAAACAGGTAAGTTTTTATTTATTAATTCAATTCGTTATTCTACATATCTCAATTCAAGATAAGAATTGGCAATGCTGATCTAAATAAGTTGAGGAAGATATGATCGGGAGTATAGTTCTATCGCTGGCGCTCGCATGCAGCTTAACCGCAATGGTAATGTATTTTCTTAATTACCGCGGTTACCAGAATGCATTGGCTTACGGAAGAATCGCCTACCATGCAATGGCGATATGCGTTATTACAGCCGCTGCAATCCTGCTCTACTTTATCATGAAGCATGACTACAGCTTCAAATACATCTACAGCTACAGCAGCAATGAGCTGCCGAAAGGAATTTTAGCTGCAACATTTTGGGCCGGGCAGGAAGGAAGCTTTATGCTCTGGCTGCTGCTGACTTCAATCGTGGGAATTGTGCTTCAATCTTATTCGGCTAAGCGCGGCGATCTTGAACCGAGAGTAATGTCGGTATTTTGTTTAGCTACTACATTTCTTTTGGTAATGGTTTCCCCTCTCTTTAAAAACCCTTTCGAATATATCTGGATTGAGCCGGTATTTATCAACGCTTCCAATATAAATTCTGCTTTCTTTAATCAGCCCTGGCTGCAGAGTTTTATGTTCAGCGATAATTCTTCAGGCCAGAATTTTATTAAAGTGAATTCAGAACTCTATTCCATTCTTTCATCTTCGGGACTATCGGTTAAAGATTTTATAATTAATGGTAAAGGCTTAAATCCCCAGCTTACTAATTTCTGGATGCAGATTCATCCGCCCATTCTTTTTTCCGGGTTTTCGATGGCTACTGTTCCCTTCACTTTCGCAATTGCAGCATTAATGAAGAATGATTATAAAGACTGGATAAGGCAATCTTTCCCGTGGGTCCTGGCAGGATCAGGAATTTTAGGATTGGGAATCATGCTTGGGGGATACTGGGCATATGAAATGCTCGGCTGGGGCGGCTACTGGGCCTGGGATCCGGTCGAAAATTCAAGCCTCATTCCTTGGCTCGTCGGCGTCGCTTCAATTCATACCATTCTTGTACAGAAGAAAAGCCAGGCTAAAGGAGGAATCGGCAAATATGCTAGGACTAATTTAATTCTCTGCATTATGACCTATGTTTTAGTCCTATATTCCACATTCCTGACAAGAAGCGGAGTGCTCGGCGATGCCTCCGTCCATTCATTTGTCGACCCGGGCATGCTGGTTTATTTATTTCTTGTAGTATTTATAGGGAGCTTTATTTTGCTGGGTGCAGGAATGCTTATCTACAGATGGAATTATTTTAATGAGCATGTTATAGCCGATGAAAACTTATTATCCAGGGATCTTGCTCTTTTTACGGCTACTATTGCTTTATGCGCTTCGGCCATTATAGTTTTGGTAGGAACATCTGCACCTCTTTTCCATCAATCTGTGGATGCATTTTTTTACAATGAAATGCACATACCGCTTGCTATAATTATCGGGCTGTTGAATGGTTTGAGCCTTCTTTTAAAATGGAAGCAGACCCGCGGACAGGAGCTCCTTAAAAAATCGATTCCATCTATCGCTTTGTCTATGCTTCTGACCGCGCTTATCGTTGTATTTGGAGGCATAACTAATATTATGATGATCCTTCTTGCGCTTTCGGCTTCTTTTGCATTTTTTGTGAATGCCGAAATTGCAATCAAAATTATCAGGGGTAATATGAAAAAGATCGGGGCATATGTATCCCATATCGGGATTTCTCTTTTTATTCTAGGAGTGATCGGCTCGGCTGCATACAGCAGGCAGATGGACGTTCACCTTATAAAAAATGAACCTAAAGAAGCTTTCGGATACAGGATGACTTTTACCGGGTACCAGCCTACTGAAGATAACAAATACAAATTTGATATTTATCTTAATAAAGATGGGAAAGATTACAAAATTTCCCCAATTATGTATATAAGCGATTTTAATAACGGCTTGATGAGAGAGCCGGCTATTTTAAATATGTGGGTCAAAGATATTTATATCTCGCCTCTCGGTTACGAACCTAATTCTAAGGAAAGTAAGGACACCAAGGTTGTCTCTCTTCAGAAAGGAAACACGACTGATTTTAACGGAACTAAAATAGCTTTTGAATCTTTTAATTTTCCGCCTGAAGTCAGGGAAGCAATGATGGCCGGGAAGGATTTTAAAATCGGAGCCGATTTATCGGTGGACTTCAACGGAAAGAAAAAAAATATAGAATTACAGCTTACAAATATTAATGGTAAAAGAGAATACACATCTCAATCACTTGAAGATGCAAATTTAAAAATAGAGCTGCTTAAGCTTGACTCAGGAAAAATAGATATAGCTTTGTCCAAGCTGAAGGGATCGGAAGCCGCGTCTGAAGAACCAAAAGAGATGTTATCAATTACCGCAAGCATTAAGCCGTTTATTAATTTCG
>DATKLQ010000116.1:0-16166 GCA_035542335.1 Ignavibacteriaceae bacterium
CTCTTTCTTTTGATTATCAGATTTTCCCGCGGCTAAAATAAGGATTAAAAATCCTAAAAGTATTGATGCGAAAATGAGGTGTTTCATAAGCATTCCTTTTTTTGATACAAAGATCTGGTTTTATTCATTAGCATTCATAACAAAATAATAACGACAATATAACTTAAGAGCGGCTTTTGAATGGATGAATGGCTGAATGAATGAATGGATGAATGAATGGAGGTGTCCTTCAATCCGCAATCCGACCTGCCTGCCAACGGCGCGCCAAAGGCGGGAAATTCGAAATTCACCCATTCCTTCAGTCATTCAACCATTCAGTCATTCAATCATTCCCTTCTCTGCGTTTACACTCTCATACACCCTTTTAGTTTCATCATCAAAACAAACGAATAGAATCTTTTCAATTGAATTATTCTTTTCAATGAACTTCTTTGTCTCGGAAATTGCAATATTTGCGGCTCTTTTAAGGGGAAACCTGTAAGCACCGGTGCTGATTGACGGGAATGCAATAGATTTAATTCCGTTTTCTACGACGAGTTTTAATGAATTCTTGTAGCAGTTTGCCAGCAGTTCATCTTCGTTCCTATTCCCTCCGCTCCAAACAGGACCTACTGTATGTATGACATATTTTGCCGGCAATTTAAAACCAGGTGATAATTTTGCTTCGCCCGTCGGGCAGCCGCCGAGCTTTTTATTGTACTCAAGCAATTCAGGCCCTGCAGCACGGTGAATTGCGCCGTCTACACCTCCACCGCCAAGCAGACTCGTATTCGCCGCATTTACAATTGCATCTACTTTCTGCTTGGTAATATCGCCTTGAATAATTTCTATTTTGGTTTTCATTTTTTAAAACAAAATTATAGCTGATTAATAAAATTTAATATAAAAATTAACAAAAGGAATTGTTATCAAGCGCAATTATTGGAAAATTACTGCAGGTAATTTCGGCAGGTTAAAAAAATGGTATTGGCGAAACAAGAAAGCCTTCGTAGAGATAAGCCGCCGGTTCATCTCTACATCTTATCTCTTAAAAAACTCGCTGCTTACTTTATTCCAATCAGGCTCATCAAGAGTTTCAAGCTCACCGATGTAGATATCGCTGCTTTCATATTCGCCTTCCTTAACAGGCTTTAGAGACTTCTTCCTGACATCTATGAAATGTTCGATATCATCCTGGTATAAAGAAACTGCCGATTTTCCGATCTTTAAATTTTTCAGATCCGTATCCAGGTTTTCCGTATCTACCGAACAAATCCAGTTCGTATCATAAGGAGTAAGATTCAAGCTTTCAGGATTATTTTCCAGTAATTTATTAATCCTAATAATCTTTCCGGTTACCGGGGAATTAAATGTAATTGTTTTTCTTCCCTGCTTAACCGTAAAGAGCGGCTGCCCGTTTTTAACATTCATACCGAGATTTGGAAATTCAATCGCATCGATCTTGCCGATTAATTTTTTTGCGAAATCGTCAATGCCGATTTTCGCATCCCCGTCCTGCTCCATGCTTAACCAACAGTGCCCCGGTGAAATAAATACTCCTCCCGGAATTACAAATTCAAGAGAAGTTTTTGTGTCTGCCAGATGTGTTACATGAACCTTCGGCTTAAGCTGTTTCTGTATCTTATCCTGCCTTTTGAATAATATCTTTTTCACAAATGCGAGAAGTTCATCGTCTGTAAAAGGTTTCTGCACATAATCCATTGCACCGTACTTCATACATTCTACTGCCGTTTCAACAGTTGCATAACCGGTAATAATAACCACATCGATATCCGGGCGAAGATGCTTAACTCCTTTGGTTACTTCAACTCCGTCCATCTCAGGCATTTTCAGATCTGTAAAAACAAAATCATAATGATGGGTTTGTACCAAACCTAGTGCTTCTTTCCCATTCGATACGGTATCCACGGAATATCCGTCAATCACCAGTATTTTCCTAAAGCCGTCAAGAATTACATCTTCATCATCAACGCATAAGATTTTAGCTTTAGGATTTTTAACTTCGGCTCTCTTTAAGCTCTTCGCCTCCTTGCTGAAGTCCAGCCTGACGCTCTCAGCCAGAACCGTCTCACGTTCTTTGCGAGCTTTCTTTTCGCCGATGTTCTTATTGACGCGCCTTATAATAATATCGGCAATTATAAATATGATTACTGCTAAAATAAAAAGCGGCATATCTTATCACTCCTTCAATTTTCGTAGGGCCCGGGCTGCAATTTTTTTGTGCCGGGCAATTTTATAATCTGTCGGAACTGCAGTTTATTAATTTCTTTAATTCATATTCGCTGTCCGAAGGAAGCATTCTGTACAGCCATCCTTCGAAGTACGGATCTTTTTCCAAAAGAGTTTTATCCTTTACAATCTCACTATTCGACTCGAGTATTCTTCCGGTAATAGGGGAGAGCAATGTAAATATTCTTTCCTGCTGATCCTTAAAGTATGCGCATGAATTTCCCTGGATCAGTTCTTCATCGGGATTTAAAAGATCAATGCTTGAAAAATTTCCGATTGTTTTAACAAATAGATCCGTTGCCCCGATTAAGACGGAGCCAGCGCTCTCTTCGGCTGCCCAGCTCGAATAACCCAACCTGTAATATTTAGCCGGACAAGGAACGTAAACAACTGCCGAATCATCTTTCTGGGTCTTCAATAAAGATTGAATTTCAATGTACTTCATTCCTCTGTTTACACTGCTCAACAGTTCATCGGCAGTAAAAGGCTTCGGAATAAAATCAATTGCGCCGCTATATAAGGAACGGACGGCGTTATCTACAGTAGAGAAGCCGGTTGTCATGATTAAAGCCGAATTAATTCTCCTATTTATTAATTCATCAAGAAATTCGAATCCGTCCATTCCCGGCATCATTATATCACAAATTATCAAACGATAATTATTTTTTACAAGTTTAGTTAAAGCAATTTGTGCATCAATTGCCGAATCAACGGAAAAATTTTCGGATGAACAAATCTTTACTATAGCATCGATAATAACCTGTTCGTCATCAATTACCAAAATATCCCATTGCTTCTTTCCTCTGCTGCCGGAGGAAACCGTATCGCTATTCATAATATCAATTCTGTTCTAGTGGAAGATGAATAATAAAAGATGTTCCTTTATTCAATTCGCTTTCTACTTTAATTGTTCCGTTATGATTATCGATTATTCCCCAGATTACCGAAAGTCCTAGTCCAGTTCCTTTCTGTCCTTTTGTGCTGTAAAAAGGCTCAAATATTTTCGAAAGATTTTCTTTAGGTATCCCGCATCCCGTATCCGAAATTTTTATTTCGAGGTAATCTTTTTGTCCTGCAATATCTACTGCCTCCCATTTCTGCCATGAACAATCTTTACCAAGGCACCCCTGCACAAAACCTCTTGATGGAACTTCAAATGTATAAACCGGGGCATTGCAGTCCGGGCATCTTTTCCCTTCTTCCATTAATGATATTTCACATTTGGGACACACAAGCTTATAATCTTTTTCAATATTAAACGGAAAATGAAAAATGTGATGACTCCTGCCGTAAACGGGATCAAGATTAATAAATCCCTGCTTTTCGTCTGAATAGATCTTTAATTTTATAGACGGCAATCCATCTATCTTGACTTCATTATCCGTCAGATCATGTCTCTTCGGGCAAACAGCCTGTTTTATATGAGTTATTCCATATGGAGATAATTTAATCATTGAAGAAGATAAAGTAATTTTTCCTCCTTTCGGACCAATTGCATCTGCTGCATTAACCAAAAGATTAATGAAAACCTGCTGCATCTGGTTTGAATCGACCGTAACCGGGGGAATTTCTTTTTCAATTTTTTTAATTAATTCAATATGGTTTATTGATAATTGATTTTCAACTACCGAAACCGCCCTACTAATTATTTCTTCAATATTAACCTTATTTTTTTTGGGAACAGACTGCCTCGCAAAGTCCAGGAGGGATTTAACAATCTCGCGGCTCCGCTTGGTCTCCCTTACTATTACTTTCAGATCTTCATTTATCTCGGGATTGTCCTGTGTTTTCTTCATCAGGAAGCTGCTGTATGTAAGAACTCCGGTTAACGGGTTGTTTATTTCATGTGCAACTCCGGCGGCAAGTCTTCCAAGCGAGGCCATTTTATCCGATTGAAAAAGCTGAACCCTTGCTTCGGATAATTTCTTTGTCATGTTGTTAAAAGATTTCGCCAGCAGTCCGAATTCATCGGATTTCTTTTCATCGATTACGTAATTAAGATTTCCAGTACCGATTTCCCGGGTGGCATTCACAAGTTCTTTTACAGGCTTATCAACCCATTTTTTTACAAAGAACCCGATTAGCAGGCTTAAAGCAACAACAGCGCTCAATGCAAAGATTAAAGTATCTATTTCTCCTTTTCTTATTTGATTATCAACATCGGCCAATGAAATAGTAACATCGAGCACTCCAAGCATGGTCTGGCTTTTTGAATGTGCATGGCAGTCTGCAGTCCAGCAGGATGTCTCATTATATATAGGATTAATTATACCCAGCACCCTGGAAGAATCATTTTGAAAAATTCTAGTCCGGTCCGTAATCGGCAGCCTTTCGAGAGGTTTATTTGCGGCATGGCAGGCATAGCAGCCTTCGGCATTTTTATCAACCATTTTCCCGATATCCTTACCGCGGGAAGAATAAATTATCTCTCCCTCTTTATTTAAAACTCTGACATCATGAATTCCCGGCTGATTCCCGATAGTATTAATAATAGTATGTATTCTGTCCCGCTGATTTAAAAGCATGTCATATCGGGTGCTGTGCTTCACCGTTTCGCTCAGCTGGTTTGCATGCCTTTCAACTTCAGCAAGTAAAGCACTGCTTTGCGATCGGATATTATAAAAGGAAAAAATTCCTATAATAAGAATTGCCGCAATACCTACAATGAAAATTAATTTAAAACCTATTTTCTTTGACATTACATTATTATGAGAAAATAAACCGACAGTTTATTATTTCTTTGTAATCTTAAATAGCTTACCCGGCTTATCCTTTGGAAAACTTTTATCATCATGACAATTTGAACAATCGGGTAATTTGGAGAAATCTTTTTCCGAATGACAATCGCTGCATTCCAGCTCTGCGTGTGTCTCATCCAGTTTTAATCCGGTTGCACTATGATCAAATCCGGCCGCGAAATTACTATGGCATGAGGTACAGCTGTTATCCAGCTTAACAAATTTACCACTTTTATGACATTTTATGCATTCCAGGTCCTCATGGAATTTATTAAGCGCCCATCCGGTGCTTATTTTGTGGTTAAAGGGTTCCATTGGTTTTTCAAGATGGCACTTGCTGCAATTATCCGCTTCATGGCATTTAAAGCAGGGCTGGTGATGTTCATCTTTAGATTTTGATATCTTAATTGGATTTGATGAAGCAAATCTCTGAAAATTTCTTTCTTTATCATGGCAGTTAGAGCAATTTTCTCTTTGATGACAGCTGATGCAATCCGCTTTAAATTTATTTATATGCTCATTGTGAAAAAACGTGACAATTTTCCCTTTATTATAATTTGTTTCATAAACTATTTTTTCCGGCTCTTCTACTTTAGGATGATCTTTACCTTTTAATTTTTTCTCTTTGCTTTGAATAATATTTCCATCATTTTCTTTCAATTCATGGCATGAAGTGCAGTCTGTCGAGTGGCTCCATTCCTTATGGCAGTTTATACATTGGCGGTGAAATGCCGCCTGCAGATCAGGTTTGCTGATATCTTCTCGTTTTCTTTCGACACTATGGCAGTCGGAACATGGCAATACAGGTCCTGCGGTATTATAGTGATGGCAAGCGATGCATCCGCCTGACATTTGAGACATCTGCGCATGTATTTTATGTGAGAAAATCACAGGCATATATTTTTCAGAGAGATCGTCTATCTTAACTATTTCCGGTCCCTCTACAGCCGACTGATGTACAGTTACCATTTCTTCGCGGGGACAAGGGAGCAGGCACGGATCCTGTTTGGTCGGCACGTCGCAGGAATGGCATGATTTACAACTTGTGAAGCTTGCTGAATGATTATGATTTTTTTTATTCTGTGCGGAAATAAGGGCTGTGAAAATTAAAACCCCAAGAATGACCCTTTGCATATTTATCCTTTGATTGTGTACTTTGTTTTTATAATGAAACTCTCATCAGGCCGGCTGATAACCGGGAAGTTTAAAACTATTACTCTGTAAATGAGAACCAGTAATGCAAAAAATCCTACCGTAACGGAAATCTCTCCGAAGGAAGGGAAGTACGATCCGAAGGAATACGGGGGGGTATAAGCAACAATAAAATTGTTTATCCTATTTAACAAAACTCCGAATATTACCAATGTAGAAGCAGTAAATAAAAGGGAAGGAGTTTGAAGAACCTTCTTGGATAAGAACATTCTCAGGGGAATAACGATTCCTACTACTATTTCAATTGTAAACATTATACTTGCGGTATTGAATTCATTCAGATATACGAAAGTTTCCCTGATAAACATATCGCCCAGTTTGAAGGCTAAATAAAGCCCGAGCAGCGGGGCAACCGTATAACCTAAAGGGGATAAGACATCCATTTCCGGTTTTGTTTTAAAAGATCTTGAAGCCAGCATGGATTCGAAAATTACCATTGGGAAGCCGACAGAAATAGCGGACAATAAAAATAAAAGAGGTAAAATCGGAGTCTGCCACAGCGGATGCATCTTAGGCCCGGCAATTATCATCAAAGTTCCTAAAGAAGATTGATGAAGCGTAGAGAGGACTACACCCAGAATGATAAAAATGAAAATTGTTTTGCCTAATGCATTATCCAGGATTATCAAAATTTTCTCGGCAGGTTTATTTAAGAAAGTTAAGATCCCTTTTAATCTTATGTTTCCTATGAACCTTTCAGTAACTACGGGAAGAAATTCAATATACAGTACAGTTACATACATCATAACGCAAATGCCGACCTCAAATAAAGCGGAGTTGCCGTTCCACATTAGTAACGGATGCCATATATAATACCAGCGTCCGATATCAACGAATACCCCGATCGCCACAAAGGTATATCCAAGCATTGCAGTGAGAAGAGCAGGCCGCACAATTGAATGAAAACGTCCGCGGTGCATTATGTGCCCCAATGCAGCTGAAGTAAAACCTCCGGCTGCCAACGCTACTCCCGCAGCGACGTCGACCCCGATCCACAATCCCCATGGATACTGATTATTTAAATTTGTAACGGATCCTATTCCGAAGAAAAACCTTGCCGAAAGAAATACTAACCCATTTAGAGCAAGGACAGCAAGTACAATCACTCCCGGTGTAAAAAACTTGTGCTTTAGAGGAGAAGGCCTCAGATGTTCATGCATTATTCCTCCTCCTCATTTTCGTTTCTTCTTTTTGTCAGCCACATAATACCCCCGAGCAGGGCGTACAAGGAAGCCGGAGGAACAAAGTAAGCAAATATTCCGTGCTGAATGGATTCGGAAACACCCGGTGCAGGTTTGGTGCCTAAATTCGGAAAACCGATTCCCTTGAAATTTTGTCCTGCCAAATACAGCCATGAAGTGCCGCCGACTTCATTTTCTCCATAGATTTGCTTTATGTATCTATCCGGATTGCTTTTAATCTTTTCTCTCGCAATTTTGATTAGCTCATTCCTAGGGCCATAAGTTAAAGCCTCGACCGGACAAATTTCCACGCAGGCGGGGAGCTTTCCATTCTTTGTCCGCTCTATACAAAAATCACATTTCATTATTTTAGGATTTAGAGCTTTGTCATACTGGAAGGAAGGAACCTGGAAAGGACATGCAACCATACAGTACCTGCACCCGATACATTTATCGGTATCCCATGTTACCGCTCCGTTCTCATTTTTCGAGAAGGCACCGACAATACATGCTGATACACATGCCGGATGATCGCAATGCATGCACTGTACTTTTACGTTAACCGGAAGATTGGAGTATTTTTCATTTTCATATTGATTTACGACCGTGAGTGCAGTTTCATCAGGACGCCGCATATTTTTAAAAACCGATTTATCTTCATAATTCTCAATGCTTTCCGTCGGCAGATTATGAGCTGTTTTACATGCCCACTCACAATTCCGGCATCCGATACACACAGTTGTATCGACTAAAACTCCTAAACGATCTTCGGAAAGAATATTTTTGGGGGCTGCTTTTGCAGATTTAACTGAGAGGCCTGTTGCTGCTGCGGTTATTAAGCCGGCTGTCTTCAGAAAGTTTCTTCGGTTTTGCTTTTTCATATACTCCCATAACCATTAATCCTTCAAAAAAATGAAGCATTCTCACATTTTCAAAAAACAAGCCAATGAAATCCATATAAATGCTTTGGAAATCAAATGAATTTTACCATTCCGAATAATCTTAGCCAAAAGATTTCTTTGATGTAAGAATTTTTATACACTCAATTTGAATATCTTGAAAAAAATGTTGATAAATCAAGCAACATGGACGCATAAATATTCTACACCTTCAATTATCTTAATTTTTTAGGGATTATAAAAGTTCCTTTAAAATCTAAAGAATTCAGATATTGAAATATTCAACGCTTTGTTCAAATCAAATTAAAAAAAATTAAAATATTCTCTCTGCTTAATCTCTTATGAAATAAATAAATAAAAGATTTATCATTAATAAATGAGATCCCGGCATATAGATTGAGTTTATTAATGCGTTAAATAATCTAACATAATGAGGAAAAAATGGTTGCACTATATGTTCTACTGGGTTTTGTTCTTCTATTAACAATTGATGCATTTGTAATTAAAGCAGAAAAAAAATTTCATCCGGCATTCAAGAAAAAATATCATATACAGGAAAATGTTGTATTTGATAATATCAGTGTTTCTATCCCGGCTGATTCATACATTTCTAAAGGACATACATGGGCTCAGATCCAGGGTAACGGGATGGTAAAAGTCGGTATCGATGAATTTGTTCTAAGATCTCTCGGGCAATTTATCGTAACCGGAATTATAAAACCGGGAACCCTGGTAAGAAAAGGTGAGCCGGTTATCGATATAAAAATCGGGGAAAAAAATCTCTCATTCCGTTCCCCTGTCGACGGTACTATAAGCTATGTAAACGATGATCTCATCGGGAAAAACATCGGTGATCCTTACGGAGAAGACTGGGGAGCAATAATTTCACCGGTTAATTTTGACAAGAATGCATCTTCATTGAAAACCAATGAAATAGTTGTTGAGTGGATGAAAAGTGAATTCTTACATCTAAAAAATTATTTAATGAATAATTCGGCTCAGCTTCAGTTGGCGGGAATCATGATGCAGGACGGCGGAAAGCTGGTTGAAGGAGCTGTCTCTCAGCTCGGCAGCGATTCCGTAAAAGAATTCGAAGCTGAATTTCTGATGATGTAAGAAGGATTGAATATGTATAAGAATGAATTAATCGGCAGTCAAACCGGACTGCTGTTCGATGCCGCCGAATGCATCGGCTGCGGAAACTGCTATAATGCATGTAAAGAGGAAAATCATTTACCTCGGACAAATAAAGATTTTTTAAAGGATCATTTATCCAATAATACTTACACGGTTGTTGAGGAGTACGGCGATAAATATGCGAGGAAGATGTGCATGCACTGTGTTGAGCCCACTTGTGTTTCAGTATGCCCCGTTGGCGCTTTTGAAAAAACGGAATTGGGCCCGGTCATTTACGATGCGGAAAAATGCATCGGCTGCAGGTACTGCATGCAGGCATGCCCGCACAATATTCCGCGTTATGAATGGAGCAGCACTTCACCCAGGGTAAGGAAATGCATTTTGTGCTACAAAAGGTTAAAAGAAGGAAGAATAACTGCATGCGCTGAAGCGTGCCCGGTTGAAGCAACTTTATGCGGAAAGCTTACCGATTTGATTGCAGAAGCCAAAAGAAGAATAAAAGAAAATCCCGGCAAATATTACCCGGTAATTTATGGTTTGGAAGAAGCCGGGGGAAGCAATGTATTGATTATTTCTCCTGTACCCTTTGAGCAGCTGGGTTACTCTTCGAAAGTTCCTAAAGAAAGAATGCCCGATTTTACATCGAGGGCAATGGAAAAAATTCCTACAGTGGTATCAGTCGGCGGAATTTTTTTGACCGGCATGTATTGGCTGACGAAAAGAAAAAATCAAATAGCAATGGAGAGAAAGGCTCTTTCGGAAAATGAAAATAAAGAGAGTAAATAAGATTAAATTCACCTTTTGGAAAGCAGTCAGTATACTGATTGCAGTTATTGGGATCTATTCGTTGATTATGAGATTTACAAAAGGATTAGGCGCTACAACACATTTGAACGACCATGTTCCCTGGGGATTATGGATCGGATTTGATTTTATCGGGGTCGGATTAGCTGCAGCTGGATTTACAATTGCGGCAACGGCTCATATATTCAATAACCATAAGTATGAATCGATTGCACGTCCGGCAATACTTACCGCTTTTATCGGCTATATGATGGTTGTGGCGTTGCTTGTAATCGATCTGGGTAAACCCGAAAACTTCTGGCATCCGCTGGTAATGTGGAATGTTCATTCGGTAATGTTTGAAATTACGTGGTGCGTGATATGCTATTCAACCGTACTGACAATCGAATTTGCGCCTGTACTGCTTGAAAAATTCAAACTTGTTAAAATCCAAAAGCTTGTGAAGAAAATTACAATACCTGTTATAATCTGCGGCGTTCTTTTTTCAACTCTGCACCAATCTTCTTTCGGATCGCTTTATTTAATTGTTCCTGCCAAGGTTTACCCGTTATGGTATTCATCTTACCTGCCTCTTCACTTTTTTATTTCATGCATTGCTGCAGGATTATCGATGATTATCTTTGAATCATACCTTTGCGCAAGAGCTTTCAACCGCGGATTAAATATCAGCATCCTATCTGGCCTGGCTAAGGGAGTGCTTACCGCAATCCTAACCGGTGCTGTTTTGAAATTTGCCGATATTGCCTCCGAAGGGAAAATCCCGCTGCTGTTTTCGCAGGTCCCTGAAACTTATGCATTCTGGTTTGAAATAATTGTCGGAACGGTTGTCCCGGTTATCATTTTAACAAACCATAAATGGAAGGTAAATAGGACAGGATTATACTTTGCCTCCATCTTTGCCATTTCCGGATTCATATTGAACAGGATGAATGTCTGCGTAACTTCGCTGGTTCAATCCTCAGGACAGCATTACAGGCCCTCCTTTGAAGAAATTTCTATCACATTATTTTTAGTATTGGCTGCAATGATTGCCTTCAAATTAACGGTTGAAAATTTCCAGGTATTTGAAAAAGAAGAAAGGTATTCAAATTTAGTTTCCTCTAAGCATGAAATATTATCTAAAAACCTAGTATTTAATAAACAAAATGAATGCTGATTATTCTAATCCTTTGCGGGATGATCTAAGCTGCGTCTGGATGACTTCCGGATTGGTATCTTATAAATTATGCAGCCTCCAATTTGACTGCGATAATTGCGAGTTCGATAAAGCATTTAGGAATGATTTAAAATTAATACCGGAGAAAAATTCTGCCGAAAAAGTTAATGAATCCAATCCAGCCGATGTTTTATTAACCAAAATTAAATCCGAGCATTTTGACGAGAAGCTAATTTATCTTAATAATCAGCTTGTAATGAAAAAAATTTTCGGCAATGCTTATTATTTGGGAATAAATCCGGTTATACTTTTAATGATTAATAATGTGAATTTAATCGGCATTACAAATGAAAATAATATTAAAAAAGGCCAGGCAATATTAAATATTGAAGGAAGCTGGGGAAAGAAAGAATTTATTTCCCCGCTTGATTTTTTGATGATAGAAAAATTCAGCTTGATGCCGGCCGCAATTAATTTGAATAAATGGTTTGCAATCCTGATTTCAGATGAAACAATCGAATCTCAGTATAATTTTGCTCGATGGAATGAGGAAAAAGACAGATTCATACAAAATTTTAAGATGTCCTTAAATGCCCATCCGGAAATTGGAAAAACTTTGATGGATGGGGGAGAAAAATTAAAATCGATCGATCGGATACTGGGAAAGAAAGAATATCTTGAATTAATTAACGGGGTATTCATTTAGCAAAACTTACTCAAACACTCTCTTTTACTGTAATGGAATGTTGGACTAATCGAGTAAATTAATTATTATTTCGCACCAAAAATATTCCGGATAAATCTTGAAATTTCATGGTAAGTTGTTCTAACATTCAATCATTCATACATTCCATTCAATCACCCATCAATCATTCATCCAGAGCGCGGCATAGCCGGCAACCAAACAGAAAAAGCATGACTGCATGCATGGATGTATGCGATCATGCAATCATGGTACTGTGCCCTTTCAGAGATAAAAAAAAATTTTTAGAAAATATCTTAGCCAAAAGTTGGCAAAATATTGCTGAGGATATAATTCATCCATTCAGTCATTCAAACTTATTGGCTTATAATTTGTAATTAATTTTTGGTTTTTTTCAAATAAGCTCATTTTGTTAAAAAATGAGAGAATAACTATAGCCTGCTCAGGAGCTGTTCTTATTCTTTTTTAAATAAATAGATTCAATGTAAAACGATTTTATGTTCTTTTCTTTCTTAAAATTAGGATTAGAGATTTTTATAATTGATAATAATCTGTGCAAAATGGCCGCAAAAATTCTTAGAAACCGGACGGTAAAGTGAAAACCACGAAGCTTTGGAACCGGCTGAGCATTAGGTTAATTTTTTCGATTTCAATAATCCTGATAATAATCCTAACAATCTATACTTACATTTCAATCACCCACCTTGACAATTATTTGACCAGGATAAGCTTTAATAATGCAAATAATATCAGCGATGTAATTAAAAAATCGACGCGGTACAGCATGCTTTTAAATAGGCGGGAAGACGTTCATGAAATTATTAAGACAATAGGTACGGAAAAAGGAGTTAAAGGAATTAGGATCTATAATAAACAGGGAAGTATAATCTTTTCAACAGATTCGGCAGAGCTTAATAAAAATGTTGATGTAACTGCGGAGGCTTGCATTGTCTGTCATAATTCCGAAGTCCCGCTTAACACTCTTTCAAGCCAGAACAAGATGAGAATTTTCACGGCTGCCGATAATAACAGGGTGCTTGGATTAATAAATCCCATCCGGAATGAAGAAGACTGCAGTTCTGCAGAATGCCACGCGCATTCTCCAAAAATTCAGATACTTGGTGTGCTTGATGTAATGGTTTCCTTGTCTGAGCTTGACTCGATTAAAAGAGAAACTGCGAAAAGCACAATGATAAATTCCGCAGTTATTACAGTGGCTATAGGATTGACCTGCGGAGTGTTTATCCTCCTTTTAGTCAACGCTCCTATGAAAAAATTATATAAAGGAATTGAGGAAATAGGCAAAGGAAATCTTGATTATAAGATTTCCGTCCGCTCAAAAGATGAACTGGGTATAATGGCAGTCAGGTTTAATGAGATGTCGGATAAACTGGATTTGGCATACAAGGAAATTAAAGAATGGTCGGAAAACTTAAATATAAAAGTTCTTGAAAAAACGGAAGAGCTGAAAAATATTTACAGCCAGGTTCTGCAGATAGAGAAGCTGGCATCGCTCGGCAAATTATCCGCTACGGTTGCCCATGAGCTGAATAATCCGCTGGAAGGAATTCTTACCTACAGTAAACTTATCGCTAAGAAATTGAGAGAAAATTTTCCGAGCGGAGAAAATCTGCCCAACGGCCAAAATACTCAGAACCTTCTGATATATTTAGATTTAATTTCCAGCGAGTCATCGAGGTGCGGAAAAATCGTAAAAGATCTTCTTTTGTTTTCACACCAGGAAGATAATGAATTCTCAAGAGTCGATATCATACCGGTAATCGACAAAAGCATTACTGTAATAAACCATCACCTGGAAATTAACCGTATAAGATTAATTAAAGAATACTGCTCTGAATCATTAATGATTTACTGCAATCCTCAGAAGATTCAGCAGGCACTCATGGCCTTGCTGATTAATTCAATCGAAGCAATGAATCAGGGCGGAAAAATTATTGTGAGGCTGGGTATTGAAAATAAATTTCTCCTTGTGAGGGTTATTGATGAAGGGACGGGAATATCCGATAAGGATCTTCCTCATATTTTTGAACCTTTTTATTCGACAAAAGAAGCACAAAAAGGGACCGGATTGGGCCTCGCAGTAGTTTACGGAATTATAACACAGCATAAGGGCAAAGTGGCAGTTGAAAAAACTTCTCCTTACGGCACTACCTTCTTAGTTGCTTTGCCGCTGAATAATTACTCAGGGAGTTAAAATGAACAAAAAAGAAAGTATTCTAATTGTAGATGATGAAAGAATAGTGCGGGAATCTTTATATCACTGGTTTGAAGATGAAGGATATATTGTCGAAACGGCTGAAGACGGAGAATCTGCTCTGAAGAAATATGAGAAAGGCAAGTATGATCTTCTTCTGGTTGATATGAAGATGCCCGGCATAAGCGGGCTTGATCTGCTCAAAAAGATTAAGGAAGAAGATTCCGAGACTGTCGTCATTTTGATTACTGCTTTTGCTTCCGTGCCTTCTGCAATACAAGCGCTTAAAGACGGGGCTTACGATTATATTACGAAGCCTGTTGACCCGGATGAACTTGCTCATATTGTAAGAAAAGCAATTGAACAGCATGCGCTAAAGCTGGAGAATGTTCAGCTTAAGGAAAAAATTGACGAGATTATCAGGCCCGACAATCTTGTCGGCGAAAGCTTCCAGATGAAAAAAATATATGAGCTTATACAGACTGTTGCGCCGAATGATACCACGGTTATGATAAGAGGCGAAAGCGGAACGGGAAAAGAGCTTGTTGCAAAAGCCATTCATATAAACAGTAAAAGAAAATACTTCCCGATTGTTCCCGTCAACTGCGGGGCGCTTGCCGAAACTCTGCTGGAAAGTGAATTGTTTGGACATGAGAAAGGCGCCTTTACCGGTGCACAGTACAGGCGCAAGGGAAAATTTGAAATGGCCGACGGGGGAACAATCTTTCTGGATGAAATAGGATCCATCTCTACGAAGATGCAGGTCGAGCTGTTAAGGGTAATTGAATCGAAACAGTTTACCAGGGTTGGCGGAACTCAGGTTATTAAAAGCGACTTCAGGGTTATTGCTGCAACTAACGAGGCCCTTGAGAACCTTGTGAAAGCAGGGAAATTCAGGGAAGATCTTTATTACAGGCTGAATGTATTTTCGATAAACATTCCCCCTCTTAGGGAAAGAAGGCAGGATATTTCACTCCTTGCATATTTTTTCCTGAATAAATTTTCAACTGCAATGAATAAGCCTATAAAAAATATTTCTCAGGAAGCAATGGATTTTCTGGTGAAATATGACTGGCCGGGCAATGTTCGCGAGCTCGAGAATGCTATTGAGCGGGCGGTTGTTGTAGGTAAAACAAATAAAATCGAAGTCCCGGATCTTCCTTTTCATGTTTCTTCTTCTGCAGTTACTGAAGATTTAAGCGGCAAATCCCTTTCCGCCGTTGAAAGTAAATATATCCTTAAAGTGCTAAACGAAAATAACTGGAACATTTCCAGGAGCGCCCAGATACTGGAGATTGACCGCGTCACTCTTTACAATAAAATAAATAAATACGGTCTGCGGAATCTCTCTTCCGGTCAGAATGGCATAACTATTAAATAATGGATATATACATAGCCCCCCTTAAATTTTCGAATACATCCCAGCTGAAAGATATCCGGGATTTTCTTCTGAAAAAATTTCTTTCGCATGTTCATATAATTAATCTCGATATTGAAGTTGATTCTGCTTTTTTGAAAGGACGCGGACAATATTATTCGACTCAGATTATCTCGGCAGCTGCCGAGCTGACGAAGGAGTTACAAGGCAAGATCCTTTTATTAACCGAGCTCGACCTTTGTATCCCGGTATTGACGTTCGTTTTCGGCGAGGCACAATTAAATGGAAAACATTCCATCGTTTCGGTATGCAGGCTGCATGAAGAATTTTATTCGGAGGAATCGAACGAAAAGCTATTGATGGAAAGAATAAAAAAGGAAGTGCTCCACGAGTTGGGACATAATTTTGGTTTGAAGCATTGCACGGATTGGGATTGCGTAATGCATTCATCCCCGGGTATTGAGGAGGTAGATATTAAGGGTGGGAATTTCTGCAAAAGCTGCATTTCAAAAAT
>DATKLQ010000117.1:0-9667 GCA_035542335.1 Ignavibacteriaceae bacterium
CGGCATTTCCTTATTTATGAGTCATTTCTTGAACTTGAACTTGAACTTATTCCTCTCCGTCCTCTTTAATCAGTCTGTTTTGGCGGCTGCGTCAAATAAATTTGATCTCTTACCTTTTGAAATCCCGGTTTTATTATTTCATATATATAACGGAGTCTTTCATTATAATGTAAGAATGCCGACTTCATTGAATTAATGGTAATTTTTTCTACATCATCGAGAGTTATATTAAAATTTTTTAAAGCTGTCGCAAACTCTTTGGTCATGCTGGTATTGCTCATTAATCGATCATCGGTATTAATAGTTACCCTGAATTTTTCTTTAAATAAAATTCCGAAAGGATGATTTTCAATTTTATCAACAGCGCCTGTATGCAGATTGCTGAGCAGGCAAATTTCCAATGGGATCCTTTTATCCAAAATATATTGGGCAAGATCCCCGAATTTTACTACATTTCCTTCTCTATCCAAGGACAGATCTTCCCAGAGCCTTGTTGCATGTCCTATCCTGTGAGCCCCGCACCATTGTATAGCCTGCCATATCGATTCTTTCCCGAAAGCTTCCCCTGCATGTATGGTAATATTAAAATTGGCTCGTTGAATAACCTGGAATGCATCCAGGTGTTTACGCGGGGGATAGCCCCCTTCTTCTCCAGCAAGATCAAATCCTACAACTCCCTGATCCCTGAAATTTAAAGCAAGCTCGGCAATTTCAAGGGTGTTCTTCATATTCCTCATACCGCATAAAATTAATCCGCAGCCGATTCCGAAATCCCTCTTTCCCTTCTCCAATCCTTCTAGAACTGCCGATACAACATCTTCATGATATAATCCCTGCTTTGTATGAAAAACAGGGGCAAATCTGGATTCAACATAACATACACCGTCATTTTTCATATCCTCCAGCATTTCATATGCTGTTCTCTCAAGTCCTTCTTTTGTTTGCATAACCGCCGTGGTATGTTCAAAACCCTTTAGAAATTCTACAAGGTTTCCTTTATTTGCTCCCCGGTGGAACCATTCGGCAAGTTCGCCGGCATCTTTGGTGGGCAGCTTCTCATATCTCGAATCTTCGGCTAGTTCAATAATTGTCTGCGTGCGCAGTCCGCCGTCAAGATGATCGTGAAGAACTACTTTCGGTATTTTCTTTAGAATTTCTTCCGTAGTCAAAACAACCTCATTATGAATTTTAAAAATATTCTATAATGAAAGGAAAATCAATTTTTAGCGCAAAAGAAGGTTTTTTTATTATCATCCGGAACATTTTTAGATTTTTTCATAATCTTTCCTGCTGATTATAAAAGAGAATCATTCTTGACTATAGAAACGAGAAGCCTTAATTTTCTTAATCAAATTTAGAATTCAAATGGAGTTATAATGCAACCAAAAAAGCTTTTAATCGCTTTATTATTGACTATGGGAATGATTTATTCCGGTTTTCAATGTTCATCAACCGAATTAACCAGCGCCAAATTATATATTCAGCAAAAAAATTATGATAAAGCACTGGAATCTTTGAAAAAAGATGTTGCGAAAAATCCCAAGAGCGATGAAGGATATTATCTGCTGGGGGTTGTTTACGGTGAATTGGGCCAGTACAAGGAAATGGTGGATGCTTTAGATAAATCAGTAGCTATTAGTGATAAATTCAAAGAAGATGCCGAAACCTTGAAAAAATATTATTGGTCTAATTTGATTAATACTCAAGGTGTTATTTTTTTCAAGAAAGGAATTAATACCAGCGACCAGGACAGCAGTAAGATTTATTTTGGAAAATCTATCGATGCATTTGAAACGGCCATAATGATTGAACCGGATTCGGCCATTACATACGATTATGTTTCAAGAGTATATATGAATGTCAAGAAATATGACGAAGCAATCAAACCGCTCGAAATCTTGATCGAGAAAGACCATCCTCTCGATTCATATAAATTTTTAGGTGAAATTTATTATGATAAAGCCAGCAAGCTGAAAAAGCAATATGAGCAGTCTAAGAATGTTCAGGACAGTGTACAGGCAATGGGATATTACGATAAAGCAATAAAAGTTCTTGAAGACGGAACAAAAAGATATCCTGAAGACGGGGATATTTTATTGACTCTTTCGAATTCTTACATTGGCGCAAATAAAATTGACGTTGCTCTAGGGGCATTTAAGAGGGGAATTGAGCAGGAACCCGATAATAAATACTACAAATATAATTATGGAGTTCTTTTGCTGGGAGCAAATGATTTTGCTGGTGCCGAGCAACAGTTTACCAACGCAATAGAAATAGATCCGAATTATGAAAATGCGATTTATAATCTGGCCGTAACTTATGTAAAATGGGGAGCAAGCATTGCAAAAGCAGCTGAAGAAAAAGGTGTCTCCAGCGAAGAAGCTAAACAAAAATATCAGGCAGCACTCCCATACCTGGAAAAAGTGGTTCAATTAAGACCCGAAGAATCGGCAATCTGGGAGCTTTTGGGTAAGGTTTATACAATCCTCGGCAAAACAGATGATGCAAAGGCTGCATTTAATAAAGCCGATCAGCTTAGAAAGTAAATTTAAATTAAATTGAATGAAAGCATGGAAATGAATCAGAATACGCCTCCTCAGGGACAGCAAATAAATATTGAACTTGGTGAAAAAGAAGCGGAAGGAGTATATTCAAATTTAGCTATAATAACTCATTCGCCCGCAGAATTTATTATAGATTTTGTCAGGATTGTTCCGGGGGCGCCTAAAGCCAAAGTTCATGCACGGATTATTACTACCCCTCAGCATGCTAAAATGCTTATGAAAGCCCTAAAGGAGAATATTGAAAAGTTTGAAAGCAGGTTTGGAGAGATTAAACTTGAAGCTCCTCAAAATCAGCATTTCGGTTTTATTCCCCCTGTAAAGAAGGATGAAAAAGTAAACTAGTTATATTTAATAAAAGCGGGTTTTTACCCGCTTTTTTTAATCCTTTCCGGAAAATTAGCCTTTCTATTTATAAGAGAAATCATTCATGTAAAATTTACACGGATAGATTTTTATACGTAAATATTTCCCCCTAAAATAAGTTTTTTTACGAAGTTATAAATATTTAACTATTTCTAAAATGGCATAGCGGTTGGGCATGGACACGCATTGACTAAGTCGCCGATAAGGAAAGTATGAAAAATATATTTAAAGTTTTATTTCCTATTATTTTTGCCATATTAATTCATTCCGGCTGCGTAAACCTGCCTGATGAAATTATCCCTCCTCAATGGGATGTCGATTTAAACGTTCCGATTATAAACCGCTCTTATTTGATGAGTGATATCATTGATGAAAATCAAAACATCTATCCGGGAGCCGCGGACAGCATTTATATAATTGAGTCGGATAATTACAACGTTAATTCAGGGATAGCAAGCAGGATTGAAATTGAAAATGAATCAGTGATGAATGATGTAGTTGTGGATGCGAAATCAGATACTCAGACAGTATTAATTTTATTTCCTGAAAATATAGAATTGGACAGTGCGGTATTCAGCAGCGGATTTCTTCATTACTCGGTTTATAACCCTACTTCGGATATTGTTTACTTAAGTTTAGAAATACCCGGAATTTCAAAAAATGGATCTGTGCTTGTTGTTAACAGAACCGTATTCCCGATGAGCTATGATTCTTCCTCGCAAAATTTAGAAGGTTACAAATATAATTTTCCCGCCAGTCAGCCGCCTTCGCTTAAAAGGTATCTGCTTGTTAATCCTACAATAACATCTTCGAATAAGAATGACTCGGTTATCTGTGACTTTAAAAATTCCAATTTCCAGTTCAGTTCGGTAACCGGTAAAATCGGCAGAAGAAGTTTAGGAAATTTTAATGAAAAATTTTCATTGAAACTGGGGGATGCAATAAAATACCGTGATAAGATATTTCTAAAAGAGGCTTCGTTAGATTTCAGCATGAAGTATGCTTCTTATTATAATTCTTTCTTTAAAGCCGGCTTAAAAAATTTGCAGGTTATCGGCAGAAGAAACGGCGGTCAAACGCTGAATCTTTCTATGAGAGACGGAACCAGCTTAGATATCCTCCTCCGGGCGCAAAAAAGCGAAATCGTTTTTAACGAGCTGAATAGCAATATCAATGAATTTCTGACCTTCCTGCCCGATGAAATTGAGATAACGGCAGAACACATTATCAATCCTGACGACGAAAATCTCTCTTTTACAATTACTAACAGGGATACCATAAAATACGGAGCATTATTTAGATCGAGAGGATATTTAGCCCTAAAAAATATAGCTCTAACCGATACATTGGAAATAAAGATTGACGAAGGGGACAGGAAATCAATTTTGGACAGCAAAGCGGCCGATCTTACTTTAAATTTCGAGAACGCTATTCCTCTTACAACTTCATTTAAAGTAGTATTAACCGATAAACACTTTAATCCTCTTTTTACACTCACGAGAAATTCAGCGGGGGAAGATTCAATGCTGATTAACGGGGGAGAGATAGACTTAATAACCGGGGATGTTATTTCCCCCGCTGCAACTTTTCAAAATATCTCTTTGGATGCGGATAAAATCCGGATGCTGGCAAATTCTTATTATGCAATAGTTTCTACAACAATCAAAACGAAAGAATCATCCGGTGATCCATCCGCTCTCCAGATGGTTCCGATAAAAGTTTCAAATTGGGTAAGCATCAAAGCTTACGGTATGGTCAGATATCATGTAAATCCGGATTAAAAATATGAAAATAATTACTTCTCTTTTAATAAGTCTTATGGTTATTTGTTCTTCAAGCAAAGCACAATACGGTTCATCCGGGAATCTCGATGTCAGAAGCACCGGCATGGCCAAAACTTCAAACGCCGCCTCCCGGGGACTTTATTCTCTGGGAATTAATCCTTCTAATTTATTAAGCGGCATTGAAACTGTTGACTTCCTCCTCCCGCTGCCGGTTCCAAATCTGTCTTTGAAAACAGGAACAAATTTTCTTTCAATTAATGAACTGAATTATTTTTTCGGAGGAGTTGACGGTGAAGGAAGATACTTAAATGATGATGACAAAGACCGTCTTAGGAATTTGTTTAAAGGCGGCGGATCTGTCTTTGCAGACGCTTCCGTGAATCTTTTTGCAATAAGTTTTAAGAATGAATCTTTCGGTGCGATTGCATTCTCGATATCCGACTATACTGCGGGAAAGTTTGTTTTTCCTGAGGCTCTTGTCAATTTGGCATTATCCGGAAATACCCGGGGTAAAACTTATACTTTTGACGATGAGGAAATTCACAGCTGGTGGATAAGAAATTATTCGATTTCATATGCAAGAAAGCTGTATGAAAGCGAACAAGGTCTCTTCAGCTTATTCAACAAAATCAACGGAGGCATTTCTTTAAAAATTGTTCAGGGGTTTTTTTATATCGGTACCGAGAAGGTGGAGACTTCGATTAATACGAGCAATACAAATGCAATTACCGGCAAAGCAGATCTTTTAGCCTTCAGCTCCTTTTCTCCAAGTATGGGAGTTAAATACGATTTTGATTCGAGCAATACCTCTAAAGGTTCCCATCCAAATCCTTTCATGAGCCCGGCGGGAACCGGCTGGGGATTTGATTTAGGCTTCAATGCATCGATCGGTGAACTTTGGAATGTATCGATTGCTGCAACAGATATAGGTCTTATAACCTGGAAAGAAAATACTGCTGAGTTCCTGGGCTCGGGCGATATTTTTTTAGATGATCTCACTAATGAAGCTCAATGGGATACAGTAAAAAATAAATTATTCGGAGAATCCAGGAGAAGAGGAAGTTTTACTACTGGTTTAGCGTCTGCATTGAGACTAGGTGCATCATGCAGTTTATTAAACAGTATGCTGATCCCGGGAGATTTAATATTGGCATTTGACTACAACCAGGGGCTAAATAGTTATCCCGGTAATTCCGTTATTCCGAGGTTTTCAGTTGGCGCCGAATGGAAACCCTGCAACTGGGTTCCTTACTTCAGGACCGGACTTTCGGTCGGGGGCATTGATGGATTCAATCTCGCTTTTGGGATGGGAATCGATATGAATGTTGTAGAGATTAATCTTGCTACATCGGATCTTCAGGCTTTAATAGCTCCTAATTCAGCAGAGCATATTTCTCTCGCTCTCGGTTCCAGATGGAAGTTCTAGATAATGAATTTTCTTCCGCAGTAATTGCAAAAATAAAAATGATTCTTTATCAAGTAGCTGAGCAGGGCTGCATAGTTCGGCGTGGAGACTGTTGACAGAAGACTGCAGACTTCCCCGTTTTCCATCTTTCATTTCCTTTACTCTTTCATTCTAGGCAGATTTACTAAAGCCGCACTAAGAAAAACAATATTTGCAAACCATGCAGTGAGGAGAGGATCCATTGCCCCGTTTTTCCCGAATGCCTGGCTTACCTTCATAAATACAAGATAGATAAATGTAACAAGGATATTTATTCCGACCTGGACGGCCAATCCGCCTTTCCTTTTATTGGCTGAGATGGGTAGGCCGAAAATGACCACGATTAGGCTTGCCATAGGAAATGAAAACCTGGAATAATACTCGATTAGGACCGGCGTCGGATCGTTTCCCGCTCTCTCCTGGGATTTTATCAAAGTTTTTAATTCACCTAAATTCATTTCTTCAGGTTTCTGCTGCTTAAAAAAGAGATCGTTCGGGGAAAAATTCAGATAATTTAATCTCAATTTAGTAAAGTATTCATCCCTCTGGTTTTTCCCTTTTAGTGCAAAAGAAAATTGGGGATTAAATATCCTTTTAACTCCGTTTTGAGCAATCCATACTTTTCCAGTTGAATCATATACCAGGTTTTGCGCATCGATCCGTGAAAGCATTTGCGTAAGATCATCCTTATTAAATTCCTGGATGCTGACCCGGTAAGCAATATTTCTGGATTCATCAAAAAATGAAATACTTACTATCCTCGTTCTTGAATCCTGGAAAAATATATTACTGCCTGAGTATACGTATCCCCTTTTTAAATAGTTCCTTTCAATATTTATTTTAGTTTTATTTGCCATAGGTACCAAGTAGCCTGCAAAGTAAATTGAAAAAACGCTGACTGCAAGAGTGGTTACCAGGAACGGGGTCATAAAGCGGAATAAACTTACACCGCTGGCTTTTACTGCAGTCAGCTCGCTCAAGTTTGCGGCTTTCCCGGCTGTGAATAGGGCGGCAAACAAAACTGCCACCGGCGTCATCAATTTTAATATTTCGGGAGCAAAAACAAAATAATAATGCAGCACAATACCGAATGGAACATTTTGATCGATAAAATCATCAAGGTTTTCCATCATATCTATCACAACAAAAATCATAGTAAAGGCAATTAATCCGAACATTATTGTCAATAAGAACTGCTTGATAAGGTACTTATCCAAAATTTTCATGATTGTTGCCCTGTTAACTCCTCACCTGTGTCTTCAACGGATCGCCATCTTTTCGGGATTAATTTTTTAAGGAGCTCGAGCCTGATTATTATAGTTTCCTGCACGCTCCGGTAAGTTAAAAAGAGCCCCGCTGCGCCCAGTAGAATATTTGCCGACCACATTCCCCAGAATGGGGAAAAGAAATTTCTTTCAGATAGTTTTTCCCCCCCGATTAGAAAAGCCCAGTACAAAAGAAAAAAGAATAAGCTTATGCTTGCCGCTACGCCGAATCCTCCTCTTTTAACCATTACGCCTAGCGGAGCACCGATTAAAATAAAAACAATGCATGCCACCGGCAGGGCATATTTTTTATGGATTTCAACGGCATAACTATTTATCTGTTCCTGCCTTTGATCCACGCTGCGGAGATTAGCTAATATTACATTCCTGGCTGTATTTACCTTTTCGATTGCCCTGATATAAAGGATATCTTTCTTCTTTGAGGGCAATGATGGATTCCGGGAGTATGGATTCACCCTGTCGGCAAGTAAATATTTTTTAGATTCATTCTGAAGGAAAGTTTTCTGGTTCAGCTTAATTTGATTTAAGCTGTCGACAATCGACTGCATTGCCTGGATGCTGAGCTCTCTTTCTCCGCGTTCGCCGCCGGGAGCCGACTGCTGAAATGTAAATTGCTCCGCAGGCATTGCAATCCTGTGTCTTTTAAAAACAAGCTTCCTGTATAAATTAGTCTGTGCAACCTGTGATTCATGTATCTCTCCGTTTTCAAGATCCATAATCAGCTTGGATTGATCAGGTGCAAAATAGATCCGGCCTTTTTCTGCAGTAACTACATTAATTTTCCCCGGGTTTGTATAATCATAAATTGTTATATCATACAGATTGTTTGAGTTCTTTTCAATCCTTCTGACTAGAATAGCGTAATTCGATACTTCCTGAGAAAAGACTCCAGGCTCCAAAGATAAGGTGGGACGCTGCTTTGAAATATCTCCCATTAAAACTTTTGCCTGGTGATTGGCATCCGGCAGTACATCATTATTAAATAAAAACAGGAGGTATCCTAAAATAACGCTGGCAATTAAAGGGGCGGCCATCATTTTATATAAGCTTGTTCCCGATGACTTCATTACCGTAATTTCATTGTTCTGGGACATCGCACCGAATGCCATTAGAGTTGCAACTAATGTTGCCATCGGAATGACAAGCACTACCATCCAGGCGAGATTAAATAGGATCAGCTTAATAATAACCCAGGTATCAAGGCCTTTGCCTACAAGCCTGTCAGCAAATTTCATTAAAAACTGAAGTATAAAAATTCCAATTAGAGCAGCTGAGGAGAAGACAAACGGGATTAAATGGTTCCTTAATATATAGAACGATAAAATCATAGAAATTAATATATGAAAACTTTAAGAGCAACTTCAAGTGTCTTGCCGGTTCCATCCTTGTCTCTATTCGATATGTTTTTAGTTTACACCAACTTCTCTATATTTAAATATGTATACTAAGCCGATTCTTTATCTTTCACCTCTGCTTTTTATAAGCTGCTCACAGTATCCAGGCATTCAAATAAATTTGAAATATCTGAAGAGAAAGGTTTTCCCCGATGGCTAAAGGATAGCAGTCATTCAGTCGATCAAACCTCGGGTATTGCATTTATCGGCAGAGATAAAAATAATCTGAAAATTTTTTTGATTGCCGACGGCATAGGGAAAATTCATCATTTAAAAGTTGAAGATGATACTCTTCTCTCGTTATTCCCGGTGAAATTCAGCAAAGAATCAGAAAGTTTTTTAGATACTTTTTCAAAAGCGGAGATAGCTTATGATAAATTTTCGGGAGTGTTTATATATCAATTGAAGGAAATTCTCCTTATCCGAAAAATTCACCTGTATCTGTAAAATAAATTTTAAAGATAATGATCGCTTTTCCGGTGAAGTTATATCTTTTCAGAAATTGAATATCCAACCGGTAAATTTATTCCTTAAATTTGTTGATAATAACATTGCTTACGAAGGAGTTGCATTAGATTCAAATTATTTTTGGCTGTGCTTATAAAAAATTAAAAAAGATGGTTACTATGCAGACAGCACTTTAATTTTGATCGCCGGCAAAAAAGATCTGGAGATTAAAAAAATTATAAACACTATGAATTTGGGAATTCAAACAATATGCGGGCTTTATTCTAATAATAATAAAGAGATAATAGGTGTTGACAGAAATAATAGAAAGCTGTTCAATATTTTGTTTAACGGCGATTTAACAGTAAATGGAGTTTTCATTAAA
>DATKLQ010000118.1:0-4848 GCA_035542335.1 Ignavibacteriaceae bacterium
CTCCGACGGATTAATTGGTAAAGACTTTAAAAACGCCGCTTTCAGAACTCCTAATGATCTAATGTTTTTCGGAAGCAATGCCGGTTTAAATGTTTTTGATCCAAAAGGAATACGGCAGTCTGATTATTTCCCTCACATTTATATAACGGGGTTTCAGATTTTCAATCAGCCCGTCCCGGTTGGTAAAGAATCACCTTTAAAGACAAATATTACCCAGGCAAAAGAAATACTTCTTTCTTATAATCAAAATGTTTTTTCATTCCAATTCTCGTCTCTCGATTATAATTCGCCCCAATCCAATCAATATGCTTATATGATGGAGGGATTCGATGATGATTGGATCTTTAGCGGCTCAAGAAGGTTTGTTACTTACACAAATTTAGATCCCGGGAAATATATATTTAAAGTGAAGGCAACTAACAGCGACGGCATTTGGAGTAAGAATGAAGCATCATTAAAAGTAATAATAATTCCTCCCTGGTGGAAGACCGCCTGGGCTTATTCACTGTATATATTTTTAATTATAGCCGGTGTTTTAGGGATCAGAAAATTCCAAATTAATCGTGCGGAGCTCCGGAATGAGCTTAAGATGAGCGAATTTGAAGCAAAAAAACATCAAGAGCTTGAGAATCTGAAATCAAGATTTTTTGCAAATCTTTCTCATGAATTCCGAACACCTTTAATGCTTATCAAAGGACCGGTAGAACAGCTGTTAAGTTCTAAACTTCCCCAAAAACTCTCAGAAAACAGGCGGCTTGCAGCGGAAGATGAAATCGAGCAGCTAAAGATGGTTCGGAGAAATGCACAAAAACTTCAGGAATTAATTGATCAGCTTCTTGAGCTGTCCCAGCTTGAAGCATCTTCGATCCCCTTGAAGGCAAGGCAGGAAAATCTGATAACTCTGCTTCACGGCATGGTTTCCGGTTTTGAATTGCTAGCCAATCAAAAAAATATCAAGCTTGTTTTTCATGCCGGGGCTGATACAATATGCGCCTGGGTTGATAATGACAAGCTTGAAAAAATAATAAACAACCTGCTTTCCAACGCCTTTAAATTTACCCAGCCAGGGGGAACAGTAGCAGTCTTAGTCCAACAGAATGAAAAAACAGAAGAAGCTGAGATAAAGATTACCGATACGGGAATCGGAATCCCGGATGATCACCTTAATAAAATTTTCAACCGTTTTTACCAGGTAGATGATTCTTCCCGCAGAGAATTCGGCGGATCTGGAATCGGATTATCTTTAGTTAAAGAATTAGTGGATCTTCATAAATGGAAAATTTCTGTTAGAAGTGAACCCGGGAAAGGAACTGAATTCTCAATAAAAATACCCTTAAGTAATTCATATCTGGAAGAAGAGGAAAAAATATTTGAAATTCAGCCAGGTATTACCGGGCCTAAAAAAAATGAATCAGGCTTGAACCAAATCCTGCAGGAAAAATCATCCGATTATGCAGCCGGTAAAATACTCAGCGAAAATATTAATAATTTAGCGGGTATTTCAAAAGACAGTTCAGGAAGACCATTAATTTTAATAGTTGAAGATTCCGATGATGTAAGAAAATATTTAATCGATATTCTTAAATCCGTTTATAATCTCGCTGAGGCTGAAAACGGCGAGGAAGGCTTAAGGCTGACTATCGAAAAAATGCCCGATTTAATTTTAAGCGACGTTATGATGCCGAAAATGGACGGCATGGAATTTTGTCATCGTATAAAATCCAATTGGGAAACCTCGCATATTCCGGTAATCATGCTTACTGCAAAAGCATCAACCGAGAATAGGTTGGAAGGGCTTGAGACCGGAGCCGATGATTATCTGACCAAGCCATTCGATACAAAAGAGCTTTATATCCGTATAAGAAACCTTCTTGAACAGCACAGACGTTTAAGGGAGAAATTCTCCAAAGATATTAATATTTCTGCCGGTACATTGGCGGTCAATAAAGCCGATAATGAATTCCTCCGGAAGGCATTTGCAGTTACGGAGAAAAATGTTTCCAATGCTGATTTTAATTCTGAAATGTTTGCCTCGGAAATGTATGTAAGCCGGAGCCAGCTTCACCGAAAGCTAATTGCGGTGACAGGTGAGGCTCCCGGAGAATTTATCAGATCTATCAGGCTTAAATTTGCCGCCAGGCTTCTATTGGAAAAAAATTTAAGCGTTACCCAGATCGCTTTAGAGGTCGGTTTCAGCAGCCCGTCTCATTTTACTAAAGCTTTTCAGCTTCAATTTGGATGCCTTCCGTCGGAGTTTAAGTCAAGGGTATAGGGATATATGGAAATAGTATAAGGGTAATGAAACATATAATTTTTTAATCGCATAAAAAGAAATAAAATCATTCTTAAGCCACAATTATATAGAATTGTCTTGCCATTCCGAAAATTGAATATTTCTGACAAACCTTAGAACTTTATCCTCTAACCCTAGACTTAGACCCCTATAACCTTATATCCCTATATCCTTATACCCCTATACCCTACTATCCCTGCAACAAATCAACAAAAGATTGATACAATATCGACAGCAGAAATAAAGTTCAGCCGGTATCTTTGAACTGTTCCTAATCATAAATTTTTCTAAATTTTCACTATGAAACTCTTTAAAGAAAATAATATTTCGGAAAAAATAATATCAATCTTTTTTTATGCTTTAATTTTATTTGAATATGCAGCAATTATAGTTTTAATTTCAGATTTGTTCTGAATTTAAATGAATTAATGCAAATTTTTTTTTTCAATGACTTAATTCCTCACCCAGCCTTATTTAATTCCCGCCTGATTGCAACAGAAACGCTAAACAATGGCGAATTTCCGCCAGTAACTGCTTGGCTAAATAAATATCTTCTCATATAAACCTAATTGATTTCTTCATCTTTAATTATTCTAAGATTTTAATTACGGCTATTTATTGAATGGCAGATGTTTATATAAGTATTTATTTCGGCAAAAAAACTTCTGCTTTTTAACTAATTACTAAAAATGCTCTAATCATAATTAAAAGTATGACTAAAAAAAGTTATCAAAGCATTAAAAGAGAAGAAAGATTTCTCTCAATTGTCCTCAGTATTCTGATTACAATTGTTGTATTAGCGGTCATAATGCTTGTGATAAATCTTTTATGAAAGGAGAAAGGAGATGAGGAATTTATTTTTATCTTCCCTGTTTTTGATCTATTCGGCATTCTGCGGCAATTTATTTTCCCAGGATTTTTGGGAACAGTCGAGCGGTCCTTGCGGCGGATGCATCCGGTCCCTGGCAATAAGCCCGGCCGGATATATTTTTGCCGGAACTTCTAATGGAGGCATTTTCAAATCCTCCGATTATGGGGATAATTGGACAATAGCAAATGATGGATTACTTGATACAAATATGGGTAATTGGTATTCGAGCAGTAATGTAGGAGCATTAGAATGCTGGTCTAGCGCGGTATATGCAGGAACTGAAACAGGGAAAGTTTTTCGATCTTACAACAATGGAGCAAACTGGATTGAAACCGGTTTATCTGCCGGTTACATAGGTTCGTTAGCTTGCAATGCAAGCGGGAATATTTTTGCAGGCGCATGGGATGGAGTTTATCGTTCCACGGATTACGGAGATAATTGGTCTAAATTAACTTTAACCTATAAAGTTATTTCATTAGCAATCAATGACAGCGGGCATCTCTTTGCAGGTACTGAAATCGGTGTATATCGGTCAAAAAATAATGGAGATACCTGGGATAATGTAAGCAGCGGAGTTTACGGCTTATATATGGAAGATTGTGTCTCATTAGCAATAAACTCGAGCGGGCATATTTTTGCAGGAACTCAATATAACGGAATCTTCCGATCTACAAATAACGGTGATAGCTGGACACAGGTTAATAACGGTTTAAGCGCAGAGTGGATTACATCTTTAGCTATTAATTCAAGCAACCACATTTTTGCCGGTACTTATAATTCTAATTCGCTGGAAGGAGGTATTTGCCGGTCTACAGATAATGGAGACAGCTGGAGCCCGGTGAATAATGGTCTGACAAACAAATGGGTCCTTTCTTTTGCAATTTACCCGGGAGGATTTATCCTTGCAGGAACTAATGGAGCCGGTGTCTTTAGATCAATTGATAACGGAGATCATTGGGTCCAAATTAATAAGGATTTGAAAGGGAGCTGGGTTCAATGTTTTAAATCCGCTGCAAATAATGAAATCTTTGCGGGAACTTATGGTGAAGGAATTTTTAAATCGGAAGACAATGGAATCAGCTGGATTACAAAAAATAATTATTTAAATGACCTTTATGTTCAATCAATAGCACGCAACGCTCAAGGACATTTGTTTGCCTCTACAAGGGAAGGTGTTTCCCGTTCGATGGACAACGGCGAAAGCTGGGTCGAGATAAACAACGGCTTTACATATCCGAATATTACTTCTTTAGTCAGCATTTCCAACAGTTATCTTTTTGCCGGGGACGGCACTTACGGAGTCTTTCGCTCTACAAACAACGGCGACAGCTGGAATCAGGTAAATGACGGTATAACCGATGAGTGGATTTATTCTTTAGCTGCCAACAGCAGCGATTATATCTTTGCCGGAGCATATAGTCATATTTATCGCTCCACCGATAAAGGTGAAAAATGGGTTGAGCTGAATAACGGCTTGTCCGGCTCAATGATTAGATCTCTAGTAATTAATTCAAATGACTATCTATTCGCCGGAACATTTGAAGGAGGAGTTTTTCTATCTACAAATAATGGGGATAATTGGACTCCCATAAACAATGGTTTGCCGTATTCTAATTCATTTATGGATCGAATTAATGTTTATTCCTTAGCAATCAATTCAAGTAATCATATTTTTGCGGTAATT
>DATKLQ010000119.1:0-2838 GCA_035542335.1 Ignavibacteriaceae bacterium
TATCTATCTCAATTATGTCTATACCGATGCCGATGACCATGGAGGAATGCTCAAATTTTAGTTTAAAATTAATTGTATGTTTTATTTAAAATTCAAATCAAATCTCAAATATAAATAATGATTGAATGAATTGCGGATTGCGGATTTCCAATTTCGGATTGCAGGGAAACTCAAACAACTATTGAGCCTTGATTTACGATTTACGATTTTAGAATTAATTGTTTATTCTAATTCTAAAAAAAATCGTATATCCTAATCCTGAAATCTTAAATCCAATTCGAAATCCGAAATCCGAAATTCGAAATCCTCCGTCATCCCGCGCTTAGTACCCGCACGCGCCCCCGTTTCCTCTCGGGTCGGATGCACCGTAAATTATATTATTTTCCGAATCTATTAAAATACCTTCCACGCATCCTAAAGTGCGTATGTCTCCGATAGTCTCTCCCCTTGAAATAAGGGCCTGCCGAACATCGTAAGAAAGACCGAAATTTTCATAGTCGATTTTATCGGGATACCATTGATGATGCATTCTGGGTGCACTAATTGCTTCCTGTATATCCATACCGAAATCTATAACATTCATTATTACCTGGAGAACCGCAGTAATAATTGTAGATCCACCGGGAGAGCCGACAATTAAAAAAGGTTTATCATCTTTTAAAATAATGGTCGGAGCCATCGAGCTGAGCATTCTTTTTCCAGGCTGTACTGCATTTGCTTCATTTCCCAAAAGTCCGAACTGATTCGGTACTCCGGGTTTTGCACTGAAATCATCCATTTCATTATTTAAGAGAAAGCCTGCTCCTTCAACAACAATCTTATTACCGAAAGCCGAATTTAATGTAGTGGTTGTGCTTACTGCATTCCCGCAGGAATCATAAACAGAGTAATGTGTTGTTTCGCTGCTTTCGTGAAGGCGGACAGGTGATCCGGGCAGTATTTCTTTTGATGATACGGCAGTGCCGTCGATCTTCGAAAAGATCTGCCTTCCGTATTCTTTGGAAATAAGCCATTGCCGGGGCACATCATAAAAGTCGGGATCGCCTAAATGCACCGAACGATCCGCGTAAACGTGCTTCATTGCTTCGGTCAATTTAAAAATATAAGCACTGCTTCCCCAATCGTTTTTTTCAAAATTAAAATTTTCAAGTATATTCAGAAGCTGAATTAATGCAATGCCGCCGGAACTAGGCGGAGGCATAGAAATAACGGAATAACCTCTGTAAGTTCCGGTTACCGGCTCTCGCTCTACAGGCTTATAATCTTCAAGATCTTTCAAGCTGATCATCCCGTTAAATTCTTTTACCTGTCTGACAATCAGCCCGGCAATTTTCCCTTTATAAAAACCATCTCTTCCCTTCTCCTTAATCTGCTTTAAAGTAAATGCAAGATCAGGCTGTTTGAACGTATCCCCCTCAGCGAATCCATTTCCATTTTTAGTAAATATCCTGAATGATGAAGGATACTTCTGAAAATCCGTAAAAGAGAAATTAAAGCTTTGAACTGTTTGATAATCAAGGATAAATCCTTTTTCGGCAAGATCAATAGCCGGCTGTATAACTTCCGCAAGGCTCATAGTGCCGTATTTTTCAAGCGCATATATTAATCCGGCAACGCTGCCGGGAACACCCGTCGATGTAGTCCCCGATACGCTCAATTCAGGAAGGTAATTTCCATCCTTATCAAGGAACATATCCCTGTATGCAGATTCAGGAGCCTTTTCCCTGAAATCAATTGCAGTATTTCTCCCGTCTTTAAGATGAATTACCATAAATCCCCCGCCCCCGATATTCCCGGCATAAGGAAATGTAACGGCTAATGCAAAACCTACTCCAACGGCAGCATCGACAGCATTTCCCCCTTTTTTTAATATTGCTGCACCGACTTCCGAAGCAAGCTTGTCTGAAGATACAACCATTCCATGCCTGCCGCGGACCGGATCCGGCGCCTCTGCATTCAGCACTGCACAAACTAAAATAACCGATAAAAATGCAGCCGGGAAATTCCGCGTGAAAATGATCGATTGTTTACCTGTATAAGAAAACATTTTTCGACAAAAAGATCTTAGAACAGATTGACATCAGCGTCGACTTTAAATCCTTTCCCATTCAGCTGTTCAAGTATAAGCTTGGACAGCTCATTAAGCTGCTTTAAAGAGCTCTGAAGATTTTCAAATACCTCTTTATCATAAACAAGCTTACCGATGTTATTTTGGCGATTCATGATCTGATCGGTAAACCTATTTATTTTTGCTAAAAGAGAGTCGGTCTTATTCATTACCGATTTAAAATCTTCTAGCGAATTCCTCATTCCTTCCTTATTATCTTTAAAGAAGTTCTTAGCTTCTTCGGAAAGTTCCGCGCTGTTTGAAGCAAGCTTATTAAAATTGTTTCTGTTTTCGCTGATTAATTGATTCATCTGGCTCGTCAGGGAGCGGAGATTTGAGACTGTAGTTCTGATATCGTTATTCAATTTCTGATCAGTGAGATACCCATTAATCGAGTTCAAGCTGATTTTCATATCTGAAATTAATGTTGTAATATCCTGGGGAACCGTCCCTATCATAGACATAACGGTTGCAATATCGGGATTAAAAACGCCGTTCTGAATTTCATTGAAATCCAGCGGTTCGTTTGAAACGCCCGGGTTTATTTCAACTTTTTTTCCGCCCATCAAATCGAGCATTGAAATTGAAAAGACAGCATCTCTCTTTAAATTAACATCATTATTAAGGGATAACACAACCATCACCTTATCATCAACCGTCCGGAGATCATCTACAAATCCTTTGCGCACCCCGTTTACCATGGCATAATCGCCGATTTCCAATCCGGATAC
>DATKLQ010000120.1:0-5139 GCA_035542335.1 Ignavibacteriaceae bacterium
ATCGATCTTATCGGCCACGGCAGAAGCGATTCTCCAAACGAGCTCGCTTATTATTTAGCTGATTCAATCGCTGATCAGATCCATCGTTGTGTAAATGCTTTTACGGATGAAAAAATTATTTTAGCCGGTTATTCAATGGGAGGGAGAGCAGCTTTAAATTTTGCTTTAAAATATCCGGAAAGATTAAAGGGATTAATTCTGGAGAGTTCTTCCCCGGGATTAAGAACTGAGGAAGAAAGAAAAGAAAGAATTAAAAAAGATTCGGAGCTAGCTCAATTTATTTCCAATCATTCTATGGAAGAATTTATTGATTTTTGGATGAACCAGGATTTATTTGCTACTCAATTAAGATTTTCCGAGTCGAAAAGAAAAGAAATAAAAAAAGAAAAGCTGAAAAATAATAAAACCGGGTTAGCTAATTGTTTAAATGGATTCGGAACCGGTACTATGCTGCCTCTTTATAATCAGCTTAAAGATATAAAATGCAGAACTCTTCTTATAACCGGCGCACTTGATTCAAAATTCACACTTCTGAACTCAGATATTGTAAATAATTTCCCTTCGGTTAAGCATATAATTATTGATACTGCCGGTCACAATACTCATCTGGAAGAACCTTCCAAATTTATTAAAGCCGTTAATGAATTCCTGGAAAGCTTCTGAATTCACCGGCCTGTTTCAAAGATCTTTATAAAATATTACATTTACTGATATTTTTATCCTTTCTGTTTTAAGATGAAGAAATAATCACCTTAAAGAGGGATGATTTTAACTAAATTTCGTTATTCCGGATTTTTTTATGGAAATATTCATAATCATCTTGTTAGCTCTCCTAAACGGGATCTTTGCAATGGCGGAAACGGCACTTGTTTCTTCAAGGCAAGTGCGTCTTGAAGAGAAAGCAAAAAAGGGAAGCCATGGAGCAAAGATTGCTTTAGCCCTTATAAAAAAACCTGAAGAATTCTTATCAACTGTCCAGTTTGGAATTACTTTAATAAGTATAATTGCAGGAGCCTACGGAGGGGTAGCCATTGCCAAAGATATCTCCCCCTTCTTTTTACAGTTCAGCTCGTTAAAAGAATATGCAGTTGAAATTTCTTATATAGTGGTTGTCGGAATAATAACTTACATCTCCCTTATAATCGGTGAAATAGTTCCCAAAACTATTGCATTTAATAATCCGGAAGGTATTTCTATTTCATTGTCTCCGATAATGAGGATTTTATCTTTAATAACAAATCCTATAATCCGCTTTTTGAGTTTTTCAACAAAAATAGTAATTAAGGTTTTCCGGATAAAATCAAAAAAGGATACTTCGGTTACAGAGGAAGAGTTAAAGATATTGATTGAACAGGGAAGTAGGTTTGGAACGATTGAGAAAAAAGAAACCGAGATGATTAAAAGCATCTTCCGCTTCGGTGACAGGGATGCATATTCGATAATGACAAACAGGCAGGATTTAATTTGGCTCGATATTAATGATAGTCTTTCAGAATTAAGAGAAATAATTTATAATAATAATTTTTCCAAATTCCCTCTTTGCGACGGTTCTGTAGACCAGGTTATCGGCATAATCAGCGTTAAGGATTATCTGCAGCAGATTGAAACCGGTAAAGAGAAAAATTTAAGAGCAATTGCAACCCAGCCGCTATATATTCCCGAAAATTTATCCGCAATTAAAATACTTGAACGTTTCCGTGAGACTAAAATCCATATTGCCGTTGTAATAAATGAATATGGTTCAACGGAAGGAATGATCACTCTCCATGATCTTATCGAGAATATATTCGGCGAGCTTCCTGAAAAGCATGAGGCTTATGAAATTCCCATTTTTAAAAGAGATGACGGATCATTCCTTATCGACGGCGCAATGAGAACCGATGAGCTTAGGGATACCCTTAGCCTGCAGTTCGAACATCCCGAAGAATATACAACTTTGGGCGGCTATGTAATGTTTAAGCTGAACAAAGTACCCCAGGTGGGAGATAAATTCGATTCAGACAATTATACATTTGAAGTTGTTGATATGGACGGGAAAAGAGTAGACAAAGTTCTGGTTAAGAAATTATCTGAGAAGCAGGAAGAATGAAATAATTTCGGATATTGGAATGCGGATTTCGGATTGAATGAATTAGGAATGGGATTTCAAATCCGAAATATGAAATCTTATCAAAATTATTTTTCCAATTTTACAATTTCAACAGTTTTTAAGTTTTTCGTTTCGCTATCTAATTCCAACAAACTATCCTTGAAAAATAATAAGACAATGTCGCTTGCGGACTATTAATGGGTTTAGAAATTCGAAATCGGAAATCCGAAATTGTGAATTCTACTTAAATGTATCTTCGGATTTTACCACCTCAACACTCTTTATATTCAGCTTGAAGTTTTCCGTTTCGCTGTCCTCTTTCAGCACTTCTTCCGTTAAACCTTCTTTTACAAGATTAGAATAGCTCATGGGGGAATCCAGATTTTTTCTCAGGCTTTCTGCCAGGTTTTCAGCTTCACTTTCATCCGTAACGATTGCCATATCCATATTCTTTATCTGAAAATATTTTTTTATTGCTGCATTAACATCCTGCAGAGTTACTTTGTCAAGCAGCTTTTCCAATTCACTGACATAATCTTTCCGGCCGTAAAATTTAGAATCCATTAAGTATCCAAGCTGCTCGTTCGGCGTTCTTACATATAATTTTATATAACTCTTCAGGAAGCTCCTGGTTGATTCGAAATCATCCGGCGTCATTCCTTTATCAACCAGCTTCTGAACCTCCCTTAATGCCATTCTTAGCGCAAAATGTGCATGACCTATCTTTATATTGCTTAATTCAGGGTATTGTTCTCTAAGCTGCTTTGCAATTTGAACCGGCCTGATCCATATAGAAAAGTAATTGGATGATCTCGGAACCCCGGAAGGAGGAAGCATATTATTCCCTCCCCTTTCATACCATTCGATATATGAGTAATCTCCGTAATTCATTGAACGGGTTTCTCTAAGCTGCTGGTATAATCTTCCGTAAGATTTTCTGTGCTCACCCAGGTAAGAATTCGCGATCATCAATGCTGCAAATTCATCATCAGCCCTCGTAATGGAGATAGGATAACCGGTGTATATCGCCGAGCCGAATGCACCTTTCTTGGATACTATAAGAACCTTTATTCCCTCCGCTATATGAATTTTAGGAGAAGGGGGAATTTCGGGTTTTAGGTCCGGCAGCCGGCTCATATCCTTTTTAAGCTGATCCAGAAAGTCGCCGGTATAATCACCTTCAATCCCGATAAGGAGGTTATTTTTGGTAAAATTCTTTTTATAATAATTCTTTACATCCTCTAGTGTTATGGAGTTAACCGAAGCCGATTTCCCCTGCACCATGTGCTGGTAATTCGTTCCCTTAAATAAAAGATCCTCCAGCACCACCTTGCTGTAGTCCTCATCCGACGAAGCCCGGATTACCTGGTCCACGTAGTTCTGCTGGTTTACTTTCACGCGCTTAAAGTCACTTTCACTGAATGAGGGTTCAAGAATTAATCCTCTCACAATCGGGTAAAAATCCTTCAGCCAATCTTTGTGCACCGCATAGGTGAATATTGTTACTTCTTTATCGACTGAAGAAGAATAAGAGGCTGCCCAGGGATAAATTTTATCCTGGATGCCGCTGTAGGAAAGAGTTCCGGTTCCGCCCTGGATTATCAAAGAGGCGGTTGTATAAGTTATACCTTCTTTGCCTGGGGGATCATTCTTAGATCCGTTAAAGAATATTAATTTAATAATGATCTTACCGGATCCCGGAGTTTTTAATTCCACAACATCTTGCGCTTTAATTGTCGTCATAAGCAGTAATATTGATATTAAAAATGATTTCATTTCCGGACCCCTCCTTCCGGGATTTGTGCGGGGTGATCGGCCCAGACCGAATCGGCCGAAATGGTTGCAACGGTTAATCCCTTATCAACAAAATATCTTTGAGCAACTTTAATTATATCTTCATTTGTAACTTTTTCATATAAGGCATATGTACGGTTTAAGGATTCCGGATCGCCTGTTAGATAAATGTAATGTGAAAGTGAATTGGCAATTACATCCGGGCTGTCCATGCTCATTGCAAAACCGTATCTTATATGGGATTTAGCTTCGCTCAGCAGGGTATCGGTCACTCCGGACTTTTTTACCTCTTCAATTGCCTTCATTATTTCATCTTTCACATACTGCAGGTCTTCTTTTTTTACTAAAGATGCCGAAATGGAAATCAAATAAGGATCTTTCGTATCCTGCGCGCTTCCGTCTAATACCATGACCTTCTGTTCATCTAAAACAAGTTTCTTATACAGCCTGCTGTTTCTAGAAAATAGGATTGTGTTCAATACATCTAGTGCAGGGAATTCAATGCTGGAATCACTATAAGCCGGTCCTTTAAAATTCAGATCGAGATAAGGTGGAATGGTACCGTTCTGCAGATGAAAATATTTTGTTTGCGTCTGCTCCGGCTCAACCGGAATATCTGCCTTGTAATTCCCTCTTTTCCATGAGCTGAAATATTTTTTTGCGAGCTTCACAACTCTATCATTATCTATATCTCCCACAACAACAATTGTAGAGTATTCAGGCCTGTAAAAACGATTAAAGAATTTTAAGGAATACTCATACTGGTTTGGCATATCGACAATATCCTTAAAAAAGCCCATCGTTGTATGTTTATAAGGATGCTTTTCAAATGCCGTATTAACCGTGTTTTCATAAAGCTGCTGGTAAGGGCTAGCATAATTTTTTGTATACTCCCCTTTGACGGCTCCTGCTTCCGTTTTAAAATCATGTTCGGAATATTTAAGATTGATAAACCTGTCGGATTCGAGTTCAAACATTTTTTCAAGATAATTAACATTTCCGGTCATATGATAAATTGTTCTGTCAAGCGAGGTATTTGCATTTGCGCTGGCTCCGGTCAGCTTTAAATCTTCGTTGTATTTTTCACTGGGATACTTTTCCGTACCGCGGAACATAATATGTTCAAAAAAATGTGCAAATCCTGTAACTCCCGGTTCTACTTCATTCCTGCTTCCTGCTCTTACGACTATAAAAAAAGCAGCCAATCCGGGACTCGGGTATTTCACGGTTACAACATTTAACCCATTATCAAGCTT
>DATKLQ010000121.1:0-2492 GCA_035542335.1 Ignavibacteriaceae bacterium
AAATTGCGTACGGAAGCTATAAAAGCTTTATTATCACCCTGATTGAGATTTTATACTTGCCGTATATGAACCGGTCGGATATTGAAAAAGCCGTTCTCTGTACAAATAAGGAGCTTATCCGGGAAAAATACAATGAAAAAAAAGGAGTAATATTACTTTCGGCTCATTACGGTAATTGGGAATATGTGGCGGCTTCGGTCAGCTCCCAAGTCGATATTCCATTCCATGTTATAGTAAAATCCCAGAGAAATCCATATGTAAACGATTGGCTTAATAGAGCAAGGACTAGATGGATTAATAAAATAGTTCCTCTCGGAATCTCTGTAAGGCAGATTTATAGTGTGCTGAAGGAAAAAAATATAGCGGCAATGGTAGCAGATCAACGGGGACCTATCGAAGGAATTAGAATTAATTTTTTCGGACGGAAAGCATCGGTTTACTCCGGGCCGGCTATTTTAGCCCTGAAAACAGATGCCCCGATTATTTATGGAATTACCGTTCGTCAGCGTGATTATTCATATATTACAACTTTGCATGAGGTAAGTAAAGAAAATCTTCCGTATGATTATAATGATAAGATTATCGAGCTGAGCCAGAGACATACTTCTTTCCTGGAAGACTATATCAGGCAGCATCCCGAGCAGTGGCTCTGGATGCATAAAAGGTGGAAATATTAAAAGATTGAAAGATTGAAAGATTAAAAGATTGAAAGATTGAAAGATTAAAAGATTGAAAGATTGAAAGATTGAAAGATTGAAAGATTAAAAGATTGAAAGATTAAAAGATTAAAAGATTGAAAGAATATTCTCTATCCGATATTATGTTAAAAACGGGGATTAAATATCCAAGTTCATTTTAGGAATAAATGGAAAAAATTTTAATAATTCAAACAGCTTTTATCGGGGACGCGGTGCTTACTCTCCCTATGATCCAAAAGCTGAAAGATTTTTTCCCGGGTTCTCAAATCGATGTGCTTGCTGTTCCTCTTACTGCGGAAATTTTTAATGCATCTCCCAGCGTTGACAATGTCATTGTGATGGATAAAAAAGGGGAGCATAAATCTTTTTTTTCGCTGCTAAAGCTTTCCAGGCAAATCCGTGATAAAAAATACGGCAGGATATATTCTCCGCACAGATCCTTTAGAAGCGCTTTTATCGTCTTGCAGTCGGGAGTAAGGGAAACTTTCGGGTTTTCGAACAGCAGCTTTAAATATGCTTATAAAAATATTATTGATTACCGGCTCGATCACCATGAGGTGCGGAGGAATCTGGATCTTATTGGTTTTCAGGGCGCAGACGAAAATTGGAGGATCCTCCCTAATGTTTTGGCAGGTCCGGATGTTATCGAAAAGATAGCATGCCTTTTAATGGAGAATAGAATAAATGAGAAATTTGCAGTGGTGGCTCCCGGCAGTGTTTGGAGTACCAAGAGATACCCGCTTGAGTACTATGAAGTTATTATATCATATTTGAGGTCGAAATGCCGGGTGATTCTTCTGGGCGGGATTAATGATAAGGACATTTGCAGCCGCTTGGGGGATAAATTTAGGGACATTGTCTCTTTGGCAGGATCATTAAATTTAGTTGAATCGATAGAGCTCCTTAAGAGAGCCGTAATTTTGGTTTCAAATGATTCGGCTCCCGCCCATCTTGGAATGTGCGTGGATATTCCCGTTCTTTCCATATACTGCTCTACCGTGGATGATTTCGGATTTTATCCCTACAACGGCAAAAGCCGTTATTTAAGCTATGATGATCTACCCTGCAAGCCTTGCGGAATTCACGGATTCGATAGATGCCCTATCGGCACTTTTGCCTGCGGTTATAGGCTGAAACCGGAATCGGTAATTTCAAAAATAGAAGAGATGCTTGAACTATGAACGGTAATCATTTCCAGTTTATTAATATTGATTCGGATTTTGAGAATTCATTAAAAATAGCCAAACGAATATATCTGGAGGGAGGTGTTTTTATTTATCCAACCGATACAATTTATGGGTTTGGTGCAAATCCTTTTAATGAAGAAGCCCTAGAGAGAATTAATAAAATTAAAGGAAGAGAAGCAGGCAAAAATTATATACTTCTTATTAAAGATATCGAGAATCTTCAAAAATATGTTGAGCTTCAATCGGAAAGGCATTTTGATTTTTTATTATCCATCTGGCCCAACCCGGTTTCGGTAGTCTTAAATCTAAACGAAAAAACGAAAAAAATATTAAAATCCGAAACAATAGCATTTAGGATCCCGAATCACAGGTTTTGTCTTAAATTATTGGGCGAGCTGCAAATGCCCCTGGTTTCTACCAGCGTTAACAAGAGCAGCGAAAAACCTTTAATTGATCCGGTCCTGATTAAAGAAAATTTTGAATCGGATGTGGATGTAATTTTTTATTCGGAAAAAAAGATCTTTGTTCCTGCTTCTACAATTATCGATTTAAGCGGTAGTAAACCGGGGCTGATAAGAGAGGGTAAAATAAAATTTAAAGATTTGCT
>DATKLQ010000122.1:0-4406 GCA_035542335.1 Ignavibacteriaceae bacterium
TTCCAAAGCCGGATGAATATCTCTTTTTAAGAGTCCCTCAATGGCAGAAAGAGTGCTGCTTATTGCAGTAGGGCAGCTGCCGCAGGCTCCCTGGTAACGTATTTTTACCGTGTACCCTTCAAGGCTTAAAACCTGGAGGCCGCCTCCGTCGCCTGCCAAAGCAGGGCGTACTCTCATATCAATTATTTCGTTAATCTTTGTTAAGAGCTCGCCGGCATTTTCATTCATCATTAATTCTTTTTCGGCCGGAATCCGGGATTCATCAAATGACTTTAAAAAATTCTGAAAAGGTTTCTGAATTTGGCCCCATAAGGCTTCTTTTGTTTTTTCGATGGTAACAAACTTGTTCATATAAAAAACCGAAACGACTCCGGGGATTTCAAAAATACCTTTTGCCAGCGGATCGGTTTCAGCTTCTTCTTTATTTGAAAACTGCCGTGTTTCGTATTTAAGGAGCTGCCGGTTTAAAATAAATTTCAACGCATGCGGATTCGGCGTTAGATCAACATCCTCAACAAATAACATCTTTAATAACTCCAATTTTAATAATTCAAAGATAAGAGATTAAATATATGACATCAAGTCAGGCTATTCTCCGGATTATTTATATCAAAATTGATATTATTCTTTATTTTTGGTTAAATTTCAGAAGAAATCTAAATAATCCTTATCGATATGAAAAATAAGAATATTCTTGTTGTATTTACCGGCGGAACATTTTCAATGATGATTGACAAGGAAACCGGCGGGGCAATCCCCCGGTATTCAGGATCTGAACTGCTTGAAAAAATACCGGAAGCAGAAGAGGCTGCGAATATAGAATGCTATGACTTTGGGAAATATCCCGGTCCGCATATGACTCCTGAACTAATGTTTAAGCTGGCAAATAAAATTCAGGAAAAAATCTATAAAAAAAATTTTTCGGGAGTTATAGTAACTCATGGAACAGATACTCTCGAAGAAACTGCTTATCTTCTTGATTTAGCAGTAAAAACTGAAATTCCCATAGTAGTGATCGGATCGATGAAGAACAGCTCGGAGCCTGACTGGGACGGACCGAGAAATTTAATGGACTCTATAAGTATTTGTCTGAACGACAACTTTAAAAATTTAGGAGTCCTTGTTTGTTTAAATGGAGAAATAAATGCGGCAAGCGAAGTAACGAAGATTTTTACCGAAGAGATTGACAGCTTCCACAGCCTTGATTTCGGCTCGCTCGGTTTTGTACAGAACGGAAGAGCGGTGCTGAACAGGCTTCCGCGAAAATTAGAAAAGATAGCGACTAAGAAGATTAATACAAACGTAGATCTGCTTACGGTTTATGCAGGCATGGACGATAAGTTTTTCAAATTTTCCGCGGAGAGCGGAACCGAAGGGATTGTGGTTGAAGCTCTCGGGGTCGGGAATGTCCCCCCGCCGGCATTTGACGGGATCAAATTTGCCGTTGAAAAAAAGATCCCGGTTGTGCTGGTATCGAGGTGCCCGGCCGGTGAAACCCTGGATATATACAGCTACCCCGGCGCAGGAAAATGGCTTCATAAGCTCGGAGTAATTTTTGCGGATTATCTCAACGGCCAGAAAGCAAGGATAAAACTGATGCTTGCCTTAGGAAAAACTAAAAACATTTCCGAGCTGAAAAAAATTTTTGAAAACTGACCAAAAAATCAGTAGGATATCTGCTGTGTCCTTTTTGATCGCGGGTACCTGCTTTTTATCCCTTCACCGGTTACAACTGCACTGCCTAAAACAAAATCTTTAAATTTAACGATGCATTGGCCTTTAAGATCCGAAGCGTATTTTATTATTCCTCCTTCCATATAATTTTTTAATTCTTCTTTGTTTTTAATTTCATATATATTTTTTGAAATATGATCCTGCAGGACTTGTGCAGCATTGGTGTGCAGAACTATTCTTCCTCTTTTATCAAGCTTCCCGAATTTAATGCCTACTCTTTCAAATATGCCGGGATTATTATCTTCCCAATCATTTGAAATAAAATAGATTTCATTTCCTTTTATTAAAAATTTATATTTTTCAAATATTTCATAATTAATGCCCAATTCATCTTTTAATTGATAAAGAAAATCGCTTATCTCTTTATTATCGTGATAATGGAATTTCAAAGGATTGATTTCAATTTTTTCCGGTTCCGGGTAATCGGTTGCTCCTGTTTTCCTGATCTTTGCTATAAAAAATCCTTCCGAATTAATCTCCCATGGCAGAATCCTCCTGGTCTTAGATAGTTCCGGGTTTAGTTTTTCAGATTCAAAGAAGACAAAGCCATCATTTGATTTAACAGGAAGATCGAAAGGCATTAATTCTACAGGATATTTTTTTAGAATTTTATTGAGCAGCATCTCATTTTCTTCCACAGTAATTGTACAGGTTGAATACACAATTTCACCGCCGGTCTTCAGCATTTTTATTGCGCCCACTAGAAGCTTCATCTGGAGCTCAGCTAAGCCTGCTGCTCTTTCAAGAGACCACCAGCCGCTAACTTCCTCATTCTTCTGGATAATACCCAGTCCGCTGCAGGGAGCATCGACTAAAATTTTATCAAAATGATCATGATAAATTCTGCTTAGCCATTCTCCCCTGTAATGAATTACCCCGGCATTTAAAGCATTCATCCTGTCGATATTGAAGACAAGCATTTTTACGCGGTCTAATTGAATTTCATTGGCAATAAGCGTTCCCCGGTTATTCATTAATTCGGAAATCTGAGTTGTCTTTGAACCGGGAGCGGAGCATAAATCCAAAACGGTTTCCGGGGAATGAGGATCTAAAACCAATGCCGGCAGCATTGACGACAATGACTGAATATAATATAATCCGTTAATATGCTCGAGAGTTTTACCCAGATTATTATTGCCTGAGATTACGGCGAGACAATCCGGTACTCCCTTGATAGGTGCGGTCTTTATCCCGTAATCCTTAAATAATTGAGCACCTAATTTTTCACTGCTTGTTTTAATTTTATTTATACGGATGAACTGGGAAGGTTCGTTTGAAATAAATTCTAAATACTTCTTTGCAGAATCTTCACCCCACAGTTTTTTTAAATAACCGTAAATTCCTGAGCTTACTTCTTTCAAATTAATTTAATACCTGACTAAATTTATTGCCCTGAAGATTTCGTTCACCGCAAAATCGGAATTCCCCTCCTTAAAAATTTTCCGGTATTCTGTGTTAATCAATACGAGAATGGAGTCCAAATATTTTTCGTAACGGGATAATAAGGATTTTATTTCATCTGGATTTTTGGGAAGTTTTACCTTTCCGATCTTCTGCCGGCTTGAGTAGACAATATATTTTGCCTGGTTATAATCTTCCGCATGCATGATAAAGCTTCCGTCGGTCGAGATGATTTCAATTTTTCCGAACAGTTCCGTCCCTATTAGTAAAGATTTTTGCGGAAGATTAATTTCACAAAAATCCGTTAAGTTATTAAAATCCTCAGGGAAATTTTTAAGTCCCTCGGCTAAAATCCTGCCGACCCGGGAAGAAATGAATTCTTTTTCAGTCAATTAGCTTTTAATAAGATTACTTTTTTCAGGCTCCAGTACTCGCTTATAATAGTCTTCATACTGCGGGATGATCTTGCTTTTATCAAAAAAATCAACCGCCCTGTTTCGCGAATTTTCGGAAAACAATTTATATTTTTTTTCATTTGTAAGAAGGTCTACTGCGTACCGGGCCATCCTATCAATATCCCCGATTTCCGCAATATAGCCAGTTTCGTTATGCTTAATTAATTCAGGCAGACCGCCTACGCTAGAACTTACCACCGGCAGTCCGCAGGCCATCGCTTCGAGCGCCGATAAGCCGAAACTTTCGGACTGAGATGGCATCAGGAATAGATCCCCGCAATTAAGGATCTCCACCAGGCCATCCTGCTTGCCCAGGAATTTAACATGCTCATAAAGATTAAGCTGCCGGCTCAGGCGCTCGCATTCCGATCTGTCGGGGCCGTCGCCCACCAGAACCAGCTTAGCCGGAACTTCCTTTACAACCTTTTCCAGGATCTTGATTGTATCTGTAACTCTCTTTACTCCTCGGAAGTTAGATGTATGGATCAGAACCCTCTCATGCCCGGGGGCAATACGTTCTTTTAAGCAGCCTTCTTTTTGCGGCCTAAATAGTGCAGTATCGACAAAGTTAGGAATAACTTCGATATCTTTTTCGATATAATAATTAGTGATCGTTTTTTCCTTAAGAAATCTTGAAACCGCAGTAACCCCGTCGCTTTTTTCAATACAAAACTTAACCAGCGGAAGGAATGACGGTTCCAGGCCGACCAATGTAATATCCGTACCGTGAAGCGTAGTTATTACTTTCAGATCTTTCTGACCCATGAGCATCTGCTTTGCAAGATATGCGGATGTTGCATGCGGTATGGCATAATG
>DATKLQ010000123.1:0-2027 GCA_035542335.1 Ignavibacteriaceae bacterium
CTTTAGCCACCGGGTTTAATTTCTTTGTATCTTGTATTGAAAAATAGATATCGAATTGAGTGCCGGTTTTATTTTTCAATTCTATTCTTCCGTTAATCTGGGATACCAATATATCGACTAATTTAAGTCCAAGGCTCGGCGAGCTGCCGGAGTCATAATTAACAGGGAAACCGTCGCCGTTATCTTTAACACTAAGAAGATAGTCATTCTCTTTTAGCAATCTGCCTGTAACGCAGATCTCATTTTTCCTTTCCTCCTTTTTTATATTGAATGCATGCTTAATAGAATTGGAAACAAGCTCTGTTAGAATTAATCCTATTGTTACCGCCTGATCGATATTCAGAAATATTTTTTCAATTTCCTTTATAAATATAATTTCATCGGAAACTACCTGGTACGAGGCTGAAAGATTTTGAAGCAGCTCATCGAGGTAATCGTCAAGCTTAATACGGATAAAATTTTCTGTCTGATACAGCTTCTCATGTACGATTGCCATCGATTTTATCCTGTTCTGGCTATTTTGTAATGCCTTAAGAGCGGCGGGATCTTTCAAATAAGCTGTCTGAAGATTTAAAAGACTGGAAACGATCTGAAGGTTGTTTTTTACCCTGTGATGTATCTCCCTAAGGAGCACTTCTTTCTCTTTTAAAGATGACTCCAGGGAGCTCCTTGAATTTACTATTTGCCGGAGCATTATATTAAATGCGTTCGCCAGGTCCCCGAGTTCGTCTTTTTGTTCAATGCTCAAATAATATGAATAATTTCCGAGGGCAATACCCGAGGTTGCTTCTTTCAACATGCCCAGCGGTTTTGTAATGCTTCTGCTCATTATTAATGCCAATATAAACCCGCCCGCCAAAAGAATTAGTCCTGCAATAATTAAAAATGCAAGATGCTTCCGGGAGGCTTCAAGAAGCGAATTCTTTTTCAGCTCAACCAGGACAATCCATGGTTTACCCCGAACCTTTTCCGAGGCAGCAATAAGCGGTGTTCCTTGAATCCTTGAATATTCAAATATCTTATCGCTCTTTTTTATATCAACGGGAGGATTTTCAATAATTGTATTAAGGTCGTATAATAAATTACCATCCGAGTTGCCGATAAAAAGCTCCGCATCGGCTCCCAGCAGCTTTGTCATATCTTTAATAACGGCTTTAGAAGCGAGCACTAATCTCCATTTAATCAAATACCCGATAGTCTTCTTCTCGAATGTAACAGGTGCAACGGCTGCCCAATAAATATGCTTATCAAGTTTATAAAACTCACTTACCGAAGGAATGCCGGGGACCAGATAATTGTCCATGAATTCTTTATCCGGTATAACAGGCTGCTTAATAGCGGAAGAAGTTAAAATCCTTTCCTTGCCTGCGTTCCTTAATTCAATCATCAAGGTTAATGTATCTGCCGTATAGCCGAGGTTATCAAGCACTCTCGTTGCATCAGAGGAAAACTTTTTGCCGCCTGATTTTACGAATCTCACAACGGGTTCACTGTTTGCCGCATTCACTGCAGAAATAATAAGGCTGTTTGCTGACTGGCCGAAAAGAGAGCTGAACTGTGTTGCCAATCCTTTTACTCTATCAATGCCTGCATCGAGCGAAGCTTTCCTTACACTGATGTACGAAGAATAAGAAAAGATAATAATTACAAGCGCAAGAAGAAGAATAATGAGAAGGGGTAATCTTTTTTTAATCGGGATATTATATATCAAATTACGATAAGCATCACGGTTCTTATGCACAAAATCCTTCACTCAAAATAGATATAGAATTTATCACTCGACTTTTAAAAATTATGTAATAAATGTCACAAGAATTCTCCATTAAAAGTATGTCCGCGTTGTTTTTGATTTGTTGTGTGTTGTATGTTGTAGGAGCAGGAGTACAAAGGCAGGGGAAGTATGCCTGAGTTATTGGTTAAAATTGTTATTGGTCAATATTTATTTTTCGATCGGGTAGTCATTCAATTGCCATTAAATAGTCATACGGTAGTCTACCCACCGAAGCCTCGACGCAGGTGGAAAATGC
>DATKLQ010000124.1:0-2361 GCA_035542335.1 Ignavibacteriaceae bacterium
AGGAAGATATCCCGATACTGCTGCAGAGCAGCAATGCCGAATTTTCTTCAAAGGCAAAAGAGGCAGGGGCCGCCTTTATTCAGAAAGGATCGCCGCGCCTGCTTCATGAACTAAGAGAATTTATGCTCCGGAACTTCGGCTTCGGCGATTTTGTTTTTCAAATGCCCGACGGAAGGGAAATTGCGAGGGCAAATAATCTGAAATCACTTGAAGAATCATTAAAGACGGTTCCCATCGATAGTATTATTTATCATGCGGAAAGAAATCATTTTTCGAAGTGGCTGAAAGCAAGAACCGAATTCTGGCTGGCTTGGATCTTAAGACCCAGGAAGATAAGTGAATTTCCATCGCCCGAACATCTGAGAAATCATTTGATCAATTCAATCCAATCCTATCAGAGGGGGCGGCAAAGAGGTTTGATTACGGATTTTTCAAAAGAAACTTTCGATCCTGTAAACAGTTTTGCCAGGATAGGCGGAGGTTCCTTGGGCGGCAAAGCACGCGGCCTTGGATTCATTAATGTTTTAATTAATAGCGAAAAGATCAGATACAGGTATGAAGAGGTTGAAATATCCGTTCCTTCTGCCGTAGTCATTGCTACCGATGTGTTCGATCAATTCCTGGAGGAAAATAAGCTGGATACTTTTGCTCTCCAGGAAACTAATGATGAAGAAATTAAAAGAAGTTTTCTTGAGTCGACAAGATTTCCGCAGGAAATTATCAACAAGCTGAAGGATTTTCTGGAAATAACGAATACTCCTTTAGCAGTGAGATCATCAAGCCTCTTGGAGGATTCGCAGTTTCAGCCTTTCGCTGGTGTTTACCAGACATTCATGATCCCGAATAACCACCCTGAATTCAAAGTCAGACTCACCGAGCTGGTAAAAAGCATTAAATGTGTATATGCATCTACGTTCTATAAGCAGGCTAAAGATTATATGAAAGCAACTGCGTACCGGCTTGAAGAGGAAAAAATGGCGGTGATTATACAGAGGCTGGTAGGCGCGCAGCATGGCGACAGATTCTATCCTGATTTTTCCGGGGTTGCTAAATCATATAACTTTTATCCCGTTCCTCCGCAGAAATCCTCCGACGGGATTGCAATGGTTGCATTAGGTTTGGGAAAAACTGTTGTAGACGGGGGAAATGCTGTAAGGTTCTGTCCGAAATATCCGAAGCACCTGTTCCAGTTTTTTTCAACAAAGGAAACGGTTAAAAATGCGCAGCAGGACTTTTTCGCTTTGAATTTAAATGGTGAAATGAACGGCACCGACAATCTTTATCCGGATATTTTCGTAAAGAGGTTTACACTTCAGACAGCAGAAGCAGATCAGACACTTTACAGTGTAGGATCTACTTATTCGGCCGATAATGAAGCGGTTTACGACGGAATCTCAAGACCGGGAAACCGTGTAGTAACTTTTGCCCCGATTTTAAAGCATAAAATATTTCCTCTCCCGGAAATCCTGGATGTTCTCCTGGATTTAGGCACCTGGGGAATGGGTGTTCCTATAGAAATTGAATTTGCCGTCAACCTTCATCCTGAACCCGGCAAGCTGAAGGAATTTGCAATGCTCCAGATGCGCCCGCTTGTAATCAGTCATGAGATTGAAGAGCTTGATGTTGAGAATTATAAGCAGGAAGACTTGATTTGCAGCAGTGAACAGGTACTCGGTATAGGATCTATAAATGATATCTATGATCTGGTTTATGTCGACTTCCATAAATTTGACAGAGCAAAAAGCCGAGATGCGGCCAGGGAAGTAAGTATTGTAAATTCAAAGCTTGTAAGTAAAAAGAGACCTTATGTATTAATTGGAGTGGGGCGCTGGGGGAGCCTCGATCCCTGGCTTGGTATTCCGGTTACCTGGGATCAGATTGCCGGAGCAAGCGTAATAGTTGAAACCGGGTTTAAAGATTTAAATGTTACGCCTTCTCAAGGTTCTCATTTCTTTCAAAATATAACTTCTTTCAGAATCGGATACTTTACCGTAAATTCATACATCAATTTAGGATTTATAAACTGGGACTGGCTTCTTGAACAGCAGCCTGTTGAAGAATTAAATTTTATAAAACACCTGGAATTTAAAGAACCTATAACTGTTAAAATAAACGGGCATAAGAATAAAGGGATCATTTTAAAACCGGGTGCTAATTCCGGCATTTCTCATTAAAAATTGGAGAATAAATGTCCAAGTACACAAACGATCTGCTTTCCGAAATAAAAATGAAAAATCCGAATGAGCCCGAGTTCGATCAGGCAGTACAGGAGTTTATAGAATCTGTCGAGATAGTTTTGGAAAGACATCCCGAATATAGGTCGGCAAAAATTCTTGAAAGAATGCTTGAGCCGGACAGAGT
>DATKLQ010000125.1:0-17046 GCA_035542335.1 Ignavibacteriaceae bacterium
CCTTCTTGCTTCAGATTCTTCTTTATTACAGAGGCTTTTATTCTATTTCAGCCGATGAAAGCGGAAGAACTCTTTTAGCTTATCAGTATCTTAATGGAATTGAAACCCAGCGTGAACCTTGGCTCCCCTTTCATAAATTAATTAATGCACTTGCCTTAAAAATTTATCCGGATCTTTTTTGGGCTCCAAGAATAACCGGAACAATATTCGCACTGCTCTCTGCGACAGTCTTCATTTATTATTCCCATCGCCTCTTTCAAAACAAAAGCATTACTTTGCTTGCCTCAGTAATAGCGGTTCTCTTTCCTCCGTACGTAGTAATACGTGCAGTCCCTCTTGCCGAAGTTATGTATATTTTTTTTATTATTTCCGCCTTAATCTTTGTTTTAAAATGGCTGCAGCTGGAAAAGAAAAAAAATATAATTATTGCATCTTTCCTTTTTGGTTTTTCATCAAGCGTACGTTATGAAGGCTGGTTGTTTTCATTATGCCTCCTGGTTTATTTAATTTTTATTTATAGAAAAATCAGTCCTTCTCTCTTTTTTATTAATTTTCTAATACTTGCAGGTTTTCCGATATACTGGATACTATTTCATTATATTCAAACAGGCGATCCCTTTTACTTTATCGCCTCTACATCAGGGGGATACCGGCTTCATCATAAGACATTCCTCATGCTTTTAAAATACAATCTCGTTACTCAATTTATATATCAAAATATTTTGTATCTGAATTTCGGCGCGGCAGCTTCAATAATATTTTTATCTTTTACCAATGAAAAAATCCGGGTATTTACTTTATTCCTCTTCTCGGCATTTATCTTAATGGCGTTTCTATCGTTTGCAGGGATTGGAATGCCGAGCCATGCATTCTGGAGAATTCCACTGGTATGGAGTATTCTTTTAATACCGTTTAGTGCACACTTTTTAATTAAGCTCTCTGAATATTTAGCAGAACAGTTTAAAAAAGAAAAAAAAATATACCTTCGGGGTTTTGTCACTATAATGATTATGTACTTCGGTTTTCAGATAGGAAGGTTAACCGGTAATTCTATGTTTACTGCCGATGAAAGAAATACAGGCAGATTTATTAATGAGAAGCTAATGAAGGAGAAACCTTTCAAGGTTCTTATTGATTCATCAGGCTGGGAATACCTGAATATTTATGTAGCCTCCAATTTCCCGGATATATTTATCCCAAATACGGGACCGGATTCCTCTAATCCGGAAAAGCCTTTGATAGATCATAAAGAAGAATTGAAATTATCTTTATTAAATAAACTTGGAATAAAATATTTAGTGTTTGAGACGGAAAGATATAAGAAATTTTTCGATCAATACACTAATCTTAAAGCGGTAAAGAGTTTTGGTATATGGAGAATTTATTCGCTGCTCAACTAGATATAAAATCTTATCTTCTGCTGAACATATAACCGGATTATTTTTTTAGCCTGAATATTCCATTATATTTTTTAAATCAGGCTGCCGCTGTTCTGTTTTTATCCCCCCAGTATGCCCAGGCAACAATAAGCCAAAGTGAAAGGCCTGCAAAGGCAATCGATTTTTCATCGGGGGGAGGCGGCCCGAATGCATTTAAAATGTAAACCGCTGCTAAAAATATGAAGAGAGCCCAACTGAGTATGCTTCCTTTTTTATTTTGAGCCTTTGTAGCTTTAAAATACAAGTATACTCCGGCTGCGTAGATTATGCTTTCGATGGTTAAGCTTAGCCAGAATGAATTCCAAAGCCCCATTCCTTCCTTAGTTTCATTTGAGAAAGTCAAAGGAAGATCGGGCCTGTGCGTAAACAAATCGAGAATCCAATGACTAAATACAAGTGCCCCGAGAAGAATTGAAGCTTTATAATTTTTTTTAACCAAATAATAAATTATCCCGAAGCATGCCGACCAGATTAAAGCGCCTAATAAGCTATGTGAAAAAGGATAGTAAACAAAATTTAACGGCGTGAATTTAGTATTGCCCGGATCAATCACTACATGCTCAATACCCAGGAGTAAAAAAATTGGCCATAAAAGATCAAGAAATTGTGCAGCTAAAAAATATGTTCCGAGCGACGGTCTCTTATCAATATTTTTTGAAGCAAGTCCTAATGCAAAATGTCCTAAAAACATTTATTATTCCTTTCATTTAATTTAATGAAAATGGCTGAATTTATTGAAATGAATTAAATTGTAACGGACATCGATAACAGATCGGATATCAGGTCCGGATGAGCTAATTAGGTAGAACATTTTTTCTATGGAGTCATTAAACCCTATTGACGGAACCAAATAATTTCTTTATCCGGATCCTATCTTCATGATAAATTTAACTATTTCGGATCTTTCTAGGTTTGATATGGATGCCTGTTCAGGATTATTGAATTTCGAGGCACAAAGTTAATATTGTTATGCTAATGACTTCAGGGCTTCAATACCCCGTTTCCCAAAATCCGGCATTTAATTTTTGACGGGTAATGTAAATTTTTGCAAGAAATATCAATGGGCATTTTTTTATTTTAATCCCAAATGCAGCACTGTCAAACGTCAAAAGGAGAATAAAACTTTTTTGGAACTGCAATATCATATTCAGTCTTTTTCATATTAAATATAAGCTTTAGGCTTGAAATTCTCCGGTCTTTGCCAAAGACTTAAAGTGTGATTTTAATATTAGGATCAAGCATTTAATCTCTAAAACTTATAATATTCATTCGGGTTCTATTAATTTAATCAGAAAGACTTAAGTTCTATGCCGAACACTTTAGCACATTTGGGAGTGCAGTCGATATTAACCAGGTCCGTATTCAGAAAATCGGATTTGATATGGATCTATTTTGGATTAATAATTCCGGATTTCCCTTGGATTATTCAAAGAATAATTCAAGCTATTCTGCCGGGAGCCGATCTGTATAATGTCAGATTGTACTGCGTAGTTCAGTCTTCCCTCTTTTTTTCATTACTTCTGGCGTCTGCATTGACTGCCGTTTCTTCAGATTTTAAAAAAGTATTTACTCTCCTTTCAATAAATGTTTTGCTGCATTTAATCCTCGATTCGTTAGAGACAAAATGGGGGAATGGAATTCAGCTCTTTGTTCCTTTCAACTGGAGCATAATTAATTTCGGTTTTTTCTGGCCCGAGAGCTTCCCGATTTATTTTATAACAGTGATAGGTTTAATTTATGTCTTCATTAAGATGAAGGATTCTTTAGAGCCGGAAGTTTTATTTTCCTTTAAATTGAAAAAAATTTTATTCTCCGCGGTTATTCTTGTATTATATTTTATTATTCCCTTTTTTTTAATCAATGAAGCCGAAGCCGCGGATAATCATTATGTAAGAACTTTAAGAAACATTGATCAACATCAGGGAAAATATTTTGAAGTGGACAGAGGTACATATGAGAAATCAGGTCAAGGTGGTAAGTTCATTACTCCTTTTAAGAAAGAATACATGGTCATTGGAAAAGTGTTAGCAGGAAAGGGGACAATGTCAATAAAGGCTAAGTTTATTTCGGAAGATAGGATTGAGTTAATTGACTACCACTTCCATTCTGCGCCGCTCCGGGATATTCCTTCCTATATAGGATTATTCCTAATATTTTTAATCGCCTTTATTATATACAAGAAATCATTGAAAATTTCCCGGCAGAGGAATTTTTCTGGAAAAGAAATTCCCGATTCAGTAAATTAAACAGAGAAATTATTTTCCTATTTAAAAAGGTAATGTAATGTCCAAATTATCTGTTTTAAGCGAGCTCTGGCAGTTTTTAAAAGTAAGAAAGAAGTGGTGGCTGGCGCCGATCCTAATCGTGCTTCTCCTGCTCGGCGGATTAATTATATTGACTCAGGGTTCGGCATTGGCACCGTTTATATATTCGATATTTTAATAATGAGATCCATTTATTAATGGGTCTCATTTGTCAATTCGTTTTTAACGTCTTTTAAAAAAACTTCGGATAAAATTCTATTTTACTCTTTTCAATTTCGAAGAACATTAATTGAAAATTACCTGGCAGCTAAATACAATACAACTACGGGAATTGAAGATTCAAAGGCGAAAACTATTCCTGAACAATTTAATTTATCTCAGAACTATCCAAATCCTTTCAATCCATCAACAACCATAAGCTATTCAATTCCAACTTCAGGATTTGTAACTCTTAAAGTTTATGATGTGCTTGGAAAAGAGGTTGCAACCTTAATTAATGAAGAAAAACCTGCAGGAAACTTTAAAGTAAATTTTGATGCTTCTTCACTTGCTAGTGGAGTTTACTTTTATAAGATTGAGGCAGGGAGCTTTATTAATACAAAGAAGATGATCCTGTTAAGGTAATGTTTTTGCCTGTTGTAAAGCCTCGTTGCGGTAAATTTGGCTGCGGGGCTTTGCCACTAACGTCTTTTCTTATAAGACCCCAGGTCCGGTTTAAACTTTCTATTCTTTCATCTGCTTATGAAAAGATTGAATTATTTCAGGAGAGAATTTTCTAATCTTAACGGCCCGTGCTTTATTTCGAATCAGCGGAGGCACCGAAAGGAGGGCTTCCGAACGGCTGTCTGCTTCAACAATTGCCCAGCCAGTATGCACACCATCATCACACCCCCAATCATAATGGGTTATAAATCCATGAGCTAATATTAGATCAAGAACATGCAGGCAATCCTCTTTTGTATGCGTAGTTTCAATTAAGTACCTATCCATGATAATCTCTCCTTTCTAATCTTGTTTATAATAGTTATAAAACTTCTGCAGAATATAAAAAGCTTTCTTCCTGATTCCCCTGTCCGAAATTAATCCTTTCCTATTCCAATGATCCTGTATTCCGTGCAGGTTTCTTCTCGGCGAGCGGAAATCTGCAAGGATCCAGGGAGTCATTCCGGACAGATTCGGGAAACGTTTCATCAGATTTACCTGGTGTTCATAAACGTCGGCCTGGTATTCCTCCGTCCAGCGTGTTAAACTGTCGCCGTGCAGCCCCTGGAGTGCGCCGGCCCCAAATTCACTTATTATTATAGGCTTATCGTATTTAGTTTGATAATTTATTCTGTCAATTTTATCGGGCAGTCCATCGTACCAGCCGAGATACTCATTTAATCCTATTACATCCAAATATTCGCCGAAAGGATCGTCAACCATTATTGTATTTCCATTTATGTAATGATTTTCGAGTGCTGCGGTAATCAATCTTGTACTGTCAAGCAGCCGGGCTTTTTCAACAAGCTTCTTTAGAAAATTTAATCTTTCATCACTCCTGGGAGTTTCATTCGCAACCGACCAAAGAATTATGGATGCCCTATTCTTATCCCTCGTTATCATTTCAGTAAGCTGGTTTTGGGCATTTTGAAAAGTTTTTTCATTATTCCACAAGATTGTCCAGTAAACAGGTATTTCAGACCAGATTAGAATTCCCATTTCGTCGGCAAGCCTCGCAACATTTTCATTATGAGGATAATGAGCAAGGCGGATAAAATTGCCGTTCAGCTCTTTAACCCAGCTCAAAATTATTTTAGCATCTTCCTTGGAATTTGCCCTTCCTCCGCGCAGCGGAGCCTCGTCATGCGCAGAAATTCCTTTTAAAAAGATCTTCTTCCCGTTTAATAAAATATCAGGACCGTTCACCTCAATTCTTCTAAACCCGATTTTTTCTTTTACCGTATCCGATTCAGATTCAATTATTACTTCATTAAGCTTTGGATTATCCGGCGACCATAATTGCAAATCTGCCTTAAAAGAAGATCTGCAATATCCGGAATCATCTGCCGTTAAAGAATTTTCCAGACGAATTTCAGGAATTTTAATCTTTATTTTCTGATTTTTCCGATCCCCGTTTAATCTTATCCGGGCGTCAATAATCTTATCGGATCCTTTAGACAGCTGAATAAAATAATCTTGGATGAAAGTTGAAGGCACTTCAACTAAATTTACATCCCTGGTGATTCCCCCGTAATTATACCAATCCGTATTTAGAGTCGGGACGAATTCCCTGCTCCTTTTATTATCTGCTTTAACAATTAAAAAATTATCTTTTTCTTTAACAAGATTTGTAATTTCGAAATTAAAAGGAGTAAAGCCTCCCTCATGCTCTCCTAGTTTTTCTCCATTGAGATAAACAATTGCTTTATAATTTACAGCCCCGAAATGGACAAATAACCTATTTCCTTTCTTTAAATGATAATCAAAATCTTTTTTATACCAGATAGTGCCTTCATACAAGAGAAGCTTTTCCTTTTGAGTATTCCAATCTCCGGGCACCTGCAGGATTTCCGATTTATCGAAATCATATTCAACAAGATCCGATTTGCTCTGCGGTTTCTGGTTTTTAAAGTAGCCGTTTTCCGAAGGATCATAACGGTAGTTGTAATAACCCGTTTCATACGGATCGATGATAATCTGCCAATTTCCGTTTAAGGAAAAAATCCTGCGTGCTTCTATATTTATTATTAAAGAAGCTTCCTGAGAGCTGATGATTGATGAGGATAGAATAATAAAAGAAAGCAATCTAAGGATCATAAATCACCCTCAATATTCATTATGAGATAAAAATAACAAATTTCTGCAGTAAAAATGCTAATCAGGCTTAATTTTTAAACTTTTTCCGGATTCGTAAAAATTGATGCGGATTCCCTGCAAAATACTATGGAACACTTGATTTTTATTCTTTGATTACCTTATATTTGAAGCTAATAAATTCATCCATCCTAAATAAATAAAGTTAATAATGACTGATGACTTAGATATTAAAATTCTCCAGATCCTTCAGGGGAAAGGGAGAACCAAGAGGAATGAACTGGCGGAAGCCATCGGGCTGTCGATTCCTTCCGTGAGCGAAAGGCTCCATAAAATGGAGGAAAAAGGGATAATTGAGGGTTATTATACGAAAATTAATAGGAAGGCATTCGGCTACGATATTATGGCTTTCATACTGGTGATGATGGATTCCTCCAAACATTATAAGAATTTAATTGCACATGTGGAGAAAAACCCGAATATACTTGAGTGCCACTCCGTCTTGGGGGAAGGCTCCCACATTCTTAAAGCTGTTTCAAAAAATACCGACGCACTAGAGAAACTCCTCGGCGAGATACAAGCCTGGCCCGGAGTGCTGGGAACTAAAACAACTTTCGTGCTCTCTTCCATTAAAGAAACGCTTGCAATTGATATATAATCAATTAATAAATTAAAATAAAAAGGAAGGTTATATGGGTAAAACCGTTTCACCAGTAGATAATGTTTTAAGTTTTGTTCAAAAGAACAAGATTAAGTTCGTAGATCTTAAGTTTATGGACTTCCCGGGGCAGTGGCAGCATTTTACGGTCCCGGTGTCCCAGCTTAAAAAAGATTCATTCGAAGACGGTTTCGGATTTGACGGATCCTCAATCAGGGGATGGAAAGCTATCAATGAAAGCGATATGCTCATTATCCCCGATCCGGGTACAATGATTATCGATCCCTTCATCCAGGAACCGACTATAAGCCTGGTATGCGATGTTTATGAGCCTGCTACCAAGGAAAAATATACAAGATGCCCGAGAAGCATTGCACAGAAAGCTGAAGCTTACCTGCAGTCAACCGGGATTGCCGATACCGTTTACTTCGGCCCGGAAGCGGAATTCTTTATTTTTGATGACGTCCGTTTTGATTCGGGACCGAACGGCAGCTTTTATAAAATTGATTCGGTTGAAGGAAAATGGAACAGCGGAAGAGATGAGCAGCCGAATTTAGGTTATAAGCCAAGATATAAAGAAGGATATTTCCCTGTTCCTCCTACGGATAAATTGACCGATCTGAGGAATGAAATAGTTACGAACTTAATCAATTGCGGTATCGATGTTGAAGCACAGCACCATGAAGTTGCCAGCGGCGGCCAATGCGAAATAGACCTTCGTTTTGTTCCCCTGGTGAGAGCTGCAGATCAGCTTCTGCTTTTCAAATACATTGCAAAAAATACTGCTACAAAGCATAACAAAACCGTTACATACATGCCGAAACCAATCTTCGGCGACAACGGAAGCGGTATGCACGTTCATACAAGCTTATGGAAGAAAGGCAAACCTTTGTTCGCAGGTTCGGGTTATGCAGGATTAAGTGAAATGGCCTTATATTTTATCGGCGGACTGTTGAAGCATGCTCCTTCACTTTGTGCATTAACTAACCCAACGACGAATTCTTATAAAAGATTGGTCCCCGGATTTGAAGCCCCTGTAAACCTGGCCTATTCACAGAGAAATAGAAGCGCGAGCGTTAGAATTCCGATGTATTCTGCTAGCCCCAAAGCTAAAAGAGTTGAGTTCAGATGTCCAGACGGATCTTGCAATCCATATCTTGCATTCTCTGCAATTTTAATGGCAGGATTAGACGGAGTAACAAATAGGATCGACCCGGGTGAACCTCTGGATAAAGACATTTACGATTTACCGCCGGAAGAGCTGGCGAATGTTCCAAATACTCCCGGCAGCCTCGATCAGGCATTGGCCGCATTGGCAGATGATCATGAATATCTTCTAAAGGGAGATGTCTTTACCGAGGATGTAATTGAAACATGGATAAAATATAAAACGGATAAAGAAGTGAAAGCAATGGCGCTTCAGCCGCATCCGTTTGAATTCCATCTTTATTATGATGTATAAAAAGTCTCATTGAGCATTCTCGAACCCGGTTTCAATTTGAAGCCGGGTTTTTTATTTTTTATTTTTAATCCACTCTTTCCAAATCTCAGGCTCGTATCCGGCTGTGGCTAGTCTTCCGTTTCTCACCACGGGCATCTTTAAAAGCAGAGGATCGTTCAGCAGCTCTTCTTCAATATTGTAAACCATGAATGATAGGTTTCTTTTTTTAAACCGCTCACCTTCATTATCAATTATTTCTTCTAAAGGAATTATTTGCTTAATATTTTCAAGCTCTCCCGGAGAAATGCCTTTTTCATTTAAATCTCTGAAGTGATAAGGAATTCTCCTGTCGCTGAAGAACCTTTCGGCTTTCCTGGTATCGCTGCTCTTTTTGATCCCGAAAATCTGGATGTTCATATTATATTTATTAAAATAATTTTTTACAAGTTAAACAGCATATAAATTCATTAAAATAATCCATAAATATGAAGTTAATAGTGACTCTTAGCAGCTAAACGGTGATTTTGATGTCGGTGAAGACGGAATAGAACAAATCTCCTTTGCTGTAATTGTGCCGAATAAGGATAAGCCGGTGTTAGCAGGGTGTTAATTACGATAATTTTATTTATCCCCCCAGTGTTTATAAAATGTATGTAGCCGACGAAGTTCTTCACCGTGTAAGCAATGGAGAATATAATCTTTCCACTCTTTTTTCAGTCGAATCTCCAAATGATGTGGATGGTGCTAAAGAAATTTTTAACGATCCGAGGCCGCTGCTTGAGGACGGTGATACCGTTACAAAGCCTTAGGAATTTGAGGCTTCTGTCAATTCTTCAAGCTCTATCTTTTTAACTTCTTTTATTTTCCTGCCGAAGAAGAGCTCGGCAACTTCTTTGAACTTTATAGGAATGTCGCTTACATAAAATTCCTGAACTCCGGGTATATTCCTGTCGGCAAACAACCCGCCTTCTTTTAGTTCTTTATTTACAGCTTCAGCGGAGGCTACACCCGAATCAATCAGTGCAACATCCCGGCCTATAATTTCCTGTATAACTTCCGAAAGAATAGGATAGTGAGTGCATCCCAAAACCAGAGTATCAATTTTTCTCTCCCTCAGCTCTTTCAAATATTCTTCGGCAATCTGGTATGCTGCGGGGTGTTTTATCCAGCCTTCTTCGGCGAGAGGTACAAATAAGGGGCATGCCTTTTCGTATACCTCAAGGGCTGGATTTATTTTCTTTATTTCCTTAGAGTATGCTTTATTATTAATTGTTGCTCTTGTCCCTATTACGCCGATCTTCCCGCTGGTGGTTTTCTCCGCCGCCGATTTTGCACCCGGTTCGATCATTCCGATTACCGGTAAATTAAATTCTTTTTTAACTCCGTTTAATGCGACTGAAGAGGCCGTATTGCATGCTGCAACAATTATCTTTACTCCTTTACTCATTAAAAATCTTGCATCCTGAATTGAATACTCGATCACCGTAGAGTTTGATTTTGAACCGTACGGTACCCTGGCTGTATCACCGAAATAAATAATATTCTCGTTTGGGAATGTCTGGGAAATTTTCTTTACTACTGTAAGACCGCCGATACCCGAATCAAAAACACCGATAGGTTTTTCTTTATCCTGAATGCCCATGCTTTTCCTCAATATATCTATACATTATTGTCTAAACTTACCGGAAACTTAAGAAAATATCATGCTACAATATAACACCGCCTTTTTGCAGATTATTTGAAATAGAGAAACAGGAAAGAAATTATAGATTCTAAGAGAAGGTAATTCTTTCTAATTAAGGAGAAAGGGCAGGAGAATTGCGGATTGCAGATTTCGGATTTCGAATTGGGAATTACGATTTTTGATTTAAGATTGCTTAGCCTCAGCCTCAGCCTTAGCCTCAGCCTCAACCTTTAGTTTCATCAGTTTCCGATTTAGATACAGGATTCAGAAGGAGCTGATTTATGGTTTCGGTGAGTTCTGATTTTATATGCTCAAATTCTTCAACTGGAATTTTCTTCCCTTTTCTATCAAGCACATAAAATGAATCGACTATATCATCAGCTTGAGTTGCAATGCTTGCAAAATAAATGACTAACCCCAATTCACTCATTTTTGTAGTAACCATATAAAGAAATCCCAAGCGGTCAGGGGAAAAAATATCTATAATAGTGTACTTCTCATATTTTTCAAAAACTACTTTTACTTTTCCCGCTCTCTGGTAGAATTTATTTTCTATTCTCGCCCACTTAGCTTTCATTTTCACAATTTCCTCCGACAAATTGAGATTTCCAGCCAGAACATTTTCCATATCTTTTTTTATTTTTTCGTATTTGGCGGGATCGAGCTTTTTGTGTGTCCGGAACTCTGTAACATTGAAAGTATCAATTACAAGTCCGTCTTTCCTCGTAAAAATTCTTGAATCGTGAATATTTGCGTCGTTAATTGATAATATTCCGCAGATTTTTGAAAGGAGCGAAGGGAAATCTTTTGTAATCACGGTAATATTCGTAAAATCATTAAGCACCTTAAACAGAGTCGATACATTTTCACCTTTTTGGATTTCTTCTATATGCCTGGCAATCTCCTCATCGGAAAAATGATAAGTGTATGCAATATCATTTATTGATTCTATATGTTCCTGGACATGGGCTTCACTGATAAAACGGGAATGCTTTGTAATTTCCTGGGGGACTACATAGGTTGTAGAATACAGCAGATCTTCTGCGGATATTTTTTCGGAAAGCATTATCTTGGATTTTCTGTAAAGATCATAAAGCAGGTCTGCCTTCCATGAAGTCCAGACAGCCGGATTAACGGCTGAGAGATCCGCATATGTAACCAAGTAAAGGAGATCCAGGCTTTGCTCGGTTTTGAATTTGGAAACAAAATTGTTTAGGGTTTCGGGATCGTTTAAATTTCTCCGGAAAGCTACCTGTTCCATAGTTAAATGGTGCCTAACCAGGAACATCACCTGCTCTATTTCATCTTCACCGTATCCGAGCCGGTTCATAATTGAAGAAGCCATTTCCCCGCCGATTATTTCATGGCCGGAAATATTAATCGGTTTGGCAATATCATGGAATAAAAGCGAAAGGTATAAAATTTCTTTATTCTTTAAATTATTATAGAGCTTTCCGAGCGGCGAAGTATCCTTTTCAAGTTTTTCAAGATTCAAGATTGTAATTAAAGTATGTTCATCGGCCGTATAGCAGTGGTAAACCCCGTGCTGCATAAATCCTACCAGGTCCCTGAATTCTGGCATAAATGCCCCAAGCACTCCGAGCTCGTTCATTACCACAAGATTCTGCCCAACATTTTTAACAAGCTTCAGTATTTCCCTGAAAAATACGGAAGAGACAGGCCCAGTCGTTCCCTGTTTTTCGTTATTCTCCACCACCTGTACGATTATTGAGCGAAAGCCTTCATCGAAAAAAGCCCCGTAAAGCGTTCTGTAGTAAAACGCACGGATGATATCAGACAAATTCGGGGTGCCGCTGCCTTTATAAGAAATCTTTTTCCCTTTAAGTACAAAATCTTCATCGAGATCAATCCCCAGTGAATCGGGGATAGGATTTGTGATTTCCTCCTGGAATTTTTTTATCATCGACTTGGAGAAGCGGTTTATAATATTTGCTGCTTTAAAATATTCCTTCATAAACATCTGCAGCGGATCTTTTTTATGATCGTAAGTCCTGGAAATCCTCTGCTGGGCATTAAATTCGAACCGGTCGTTTTTTTGATGGGAATGGAGATGAAGAAGATTTCTGACGGCAAGTATAAGCTTGTAGCTTTCCAGCAGGTGATTACATTCGCTGGGTGAAGTATATTCTTTTTCTCTTAAAAGATCGATAAATATTTCTGCCTGTGTTGCTTCTGTCTGTTTATTCAACAGGGTTTTATTCTGGATCATAAACATCCATTCTATAGACTGGAAGTCTCTTAAACCTCCTGCCGATAGTTTCACATTCGGCTCAAGAACCTTCGGCGAATCGCCGTATTTCTCATACCTGCTTTGGATATCCTCAATCATGTCGTTGAGAAGCCGGGCTTTAAGCTTTCCGGTAACGGCAGAAAAAATTTCTTCATTCCACCTGTTATAAATTTTTTCCGAGCCTAAGAGAAATCTAGTTTCAAAGAATTGGGTAAATGTATGAAGGTCGGTGCCGGCATATTTTTTAATATCCGAAAAATCCCTGACGGTATGCGAGACTTCAATCCCGTTATCCCATAATTTAGTTACCAGGAGGGAAATATCCCGTTGATTTTTCTCGACTGAATCGCTTATGAACATTAAATCGATATCGGAATTTGGAGACAACTCGCGCCTGCTGAAACTTCCGGCCGATGCCAGGCAGAAATTGTATTCGCTTCCCGCAGCTAAAGTCCTTATGTACTCTTCAATCAATAAGGATAAATTAAGGCTGAATTTCAGCGAGTCTTTCTGCTTGCCGTTGTTTCTGAACAGATCGTCTCTTTTTTTTAGGAATTCTTTTTTAATGCTGCTTGTTTGATGCATAGATGGAAAATATTAACATGGGATTATATTTTTCTTTAACACTCTGCTTACTGATTCCGTTCCCTTAAGACAAATCCTTCCTTAAGATATTCGGCATTGACGACTGAAGAGATTCCTCCTCGTACATTGAATTCCGCTTTGATCTGGATATATCTCGGCTTACAAATGCTTACAAGGTCATCCAGAATTTTATTTGTAACATGCTCGTAAAAAATCCCGTCATTCCGGTATGAATTTAAATAAATTTTTAAGGATTTTAATTCAATGCATAACTCGTCGGGAATATATTCAATATTGATCACACCAAAATCGGGCTGACCGGTTTTAGGACATACGGATGTAAACTCAGGAGCAGTATGAATTATCCTGTAATCCCGGTTAGGGTATTGATTTTGAAATACTTCGAGAAGCTTAATTTTGTCTGCCATAGAGCCTCACCCGTCCCTCTCCAAACATGTCTTGTGTTGGCTGAGTTCAGCAACAACATAGGTGAGGACAGGGTGGAACCTTAAAAATTATTTCGAAAATGATTACTTAATCTGAGTTAAAATATAAAGTTTTTAAAAAAAATCTTTAATCGAATTTACTAATATAATATAGAATAAAGGCTCACTCCTCCCTTTGGGAAGAGGTGAGGATAGGCACCAGATCAGATTTCAATATTTTAAAAAAATATTTAAATAAATTCTGAGAATAAAATTTATATAAAAGCTTCAACCCTTCCCTTTGGGAAGATCGTTAGACTCCGCCGGACTCTTCGAGGCCGGAGATGGGCCGTAATTCGGCCGTTTAATATAGCTAATCGGATCATCAATTCCGGCTTCCCGGAATCCTCTCAGCCGTAAAGCACAGCTGTCGCATACCCCGCAGGCAGAATCTTCATTCTGATAACAAGACCAGGTAAGCCGGAAAGGTGCGTTGAGCTCTAAACCCTTCTTTACAATTTCTGTTTTGGACATGTGGATTACCGGGGTAATTATTTTGATTTTTGTTCCCGGTTTTGTTCCTGCTTCAATCATCTTTTCAAAAGCTTGAAAAAATTCAGGCCTGCAGTCGGGATATCCTGAAGAATCCTCATAAACTGCACCGATAAAAACCGCTTCTGCTTTTAAGACTTCAGCCCAGCTTACGCAGGCCGAAAGAATATTTGCATTACGAAATGGTACATAGGAGCTTGGAATATTTTTATTATTCAAATCTGCCTTTGTTACTTCTATTTTTGAATCGGTCAATGAGGAGCCGCCGATTTTAGAGAAATATTTAAAATCTACAATCAGCTTTTCCGACACATTATAAAAATCTGCCAGCTCATGGAATGCACGCAACTCTCTTCCTTCCGTCCGCTGTCCGTAATTAGCATGAAAGAATGCAAGCTTATATTGTTCACTTGCAATTGCCGCAGTTACGCAGCTGTCCATTCCGCCGCTTAAAGCGACTACTGCTTTCCGTCCGGTCATCAATTTTATTTTTTCAGAAGAGGTTTAAGATTTTTCAGCAGTACAATAAATTCTTTTAAATAAAGGGGCAGATGATTATATACTTTCAATGCTTCTTCCGAATCGTAGCTATGAGACATTATATTCCTGTCATCAAGCATTTTTAACCAAGGAGTTTCATCCTCAATCCATTGATTCTTAAATGCTGTTTTGAGACATGATTTAGGAGAATAACAATCAGGTAATCCTTCGCTCTGCACAATAACTTTTATCGTTTTCCAAGCTAGTTCGAAACAAAACTCAAAATATTGTATTGAACCGGCCTGTACTAATTCATTTTTACTTTTTTCTTTTAATGCATTTTGAAGACGCCTTACGGCTTTTGCTAAATCCTCGAACAGAAGTTCGGTTTTATTCATAAATAACTTTATAATTTTTAATGACTTCTTTTCTAAATTTTTCAGAGCTTCTTTTCAGATCAACAATATCTATTTCATGCAGTGTTGGCAAATTTTCAAGTCTATCAGCAATTTCGTGAAATAACTTAATAGGTAATGCCTCTTTTCCAAGTATAGCAATGTCAAAATCTGCTCTTTCAGTTGCCTTACCGGATGCTCTGGAACCGTAAAGAATAACTTTATAACCTTTCAATTCATTTGAAAATCTACAGATTTCAGAACCTATCATCTTAATTATTTTTTCTTGCTGAATCTTATTCATTTCGAAATCTAATAATAATTAGGCATAAAATAACTATTTCAATTATTACAAAGAAATAACATCTAGAGGTTTGAAGAAAGAGCTCCGTTTAGTATTTTTGTCCCGTAAAATTATGAATATTAACTAAAAATAAGGGAAATCCAATGCGTAAAAAAGTTATTGCAGGGAACTGGAAAATGAACAATGACCTGAATGGATCAAAAGATTTAATTACGAAACTCGTTAATGGGCTTAAAAATCAAAAATATAACTGCGATGTTATTATTTGTCCCCCATTTACATCTTTAGAGCAAGCCGGGAGTTTGTTAAAAGGAAGCAGCATAAAACTCGGTGCACAGAATATGCATGAAGCGGAGAACGGTGCCTATACCGGCGAGGTTTCTGCATCAATGATAAAAAGCGCCGGCAGTGAGTATGTAATTTTAGGGCATTCGGAAAGAAGAACGATTTTCAAGGAACAGGATGAGCTTATCAATAAAAAATTAAAAGCTGCTTTGAAGAGCGGATTAAAGCCGATTTTCTGCATCGGGGAAACTCTTGAGGAAAGAGAAAAAAACATTACTAATGAGGTTTTAAAAAGACAGGTAACTAAAGGATTGGAAGGAATCTCCGAGCAGGAGCTGAAGAATATAATTATTGCTTATGAGCCTGTTTGGGCAATCGGGACCGGCAGAACAGCCACCCCGGCTCAGGCGGAAGATGCGCATAATTTTATTAGAAATTTAATAAAAGAAAAATATTCCAATAAGGCTGCTGATGATATAATCATCCAGTACGGCGGCAGCGTAAAACCGGATAACTCGGGAGAGCTTCTTTCCCAGCCTGATATAGACGGAGCACTGGTTGGCGGAGCCTGCTTAAAGGCCGATTCTTTTATTGCGATTATTAAATCTGCATAATAGCCGATCAAAGTTAAAGTTTAAATATAAGCTTACCTACGAGGTTGAAACTGCTCAGAGACTAAAAAAACATCGTAGATGATTGTACAAATAAATTAATAAATGGTTAGGATCCTCGTAAAGGATCAACAAGAATATTTTAATAGCGCTTGTAAATCCTCTACGAGGATTATTTGCCTGGAAGCTATCCCCTTACAATAGTTCATCTTCTCGAGGATGAGATGGGAGCAGATGAATGAGCTGAGAGATTAAGCTGGCAGGCAAGTTCAAGTTTAAGAATGCCTACCTCAAGCTGAACATGAATTTATTTATACCTTTCCGGCCATTTATTTCATTTTTATACTGAAATTACATTGATTTCCCCTCCTTTCATGAGTATATTTGTAGGTTTTTTTATACAAAATTTAGGAACCGGATGGGAATCTCCAAGTATTACTGCTTAATTTTTTTATTTTTAACACATATCCCTTCCATAAAAAGTCAAATTTTATTCAGAGAATTACCCGGTTATAAGATAAATTCTTCAGATTCTGCTTTTTTTGATATTACAAAAACAAGAGAAATTATCCCTTTAGACGGAGAATGGCTTGTTTTCCCGGCAGATGAAAAAAATCCTCAACGGACAAAAGTTGTTATTCCCTCAATTTTTGACGGAGAAGGAGAACTGGTTTTCCAGCGCAAATTCTCACTTAATAAAAATGAAATCTCAAATCATCAGTTGAAGCTTCATTTCCTGGGACTTAATTATGCTGCCGATATATCTATTAATAATATTATTATTTACAGGCATGTGGGGGGATTATTTCCCTTCCAGCTTGATTTACCGAAGGATATCTTAAAAGGGGATGCAGAGAATATTTTATCGGTTAAGCT